>CAMWRV010000041.1 GCA_947176745.1 uncultured Muribaculaceae bacterium | reverse complement strand
GACGCCATAGGACCTGCGCCTTAGCCTCGTGGACTTGGAGAGTTCCATAAGAGACAGGTGTCTTCCCACTTGGCAACAGCTACGGGTGGACGCGCCCCGACATGGGAGAATTCTGGATACCGAAACGAGGAACGACACTCCATCTGACAGCCGACAACCTGCCCGTCTATGAACGCGCCATACGCGTATACGAGGGTAACGACCTCGAAATGCGCGAGGGCAAGATATACATCAACGGCGAGCAGACCGACCACTACACTTTCAAGATGGACTACTACTGGATGATGGGCGACAACCGCGACCGCAGCCTCGACTCCCGCTACTGGGGTTTCGTACCCGAAGACCATCTTGTAGGGTCGCCTGTGTTCATCATCGTCTCGCTCGACCAGGAGCGCGGCTGGCTTGACGGCAAGATCCGCTGGGACCGCATACTTCGCAATCCGAATCCCGACAAAAGCGAGGGAAAATGGTGATACCGTTCGCCCCGTCGACCGCCTGGGTGTGTGAATACGTCAGGCAGACCGCATCGGGCACGGAGAGCTGCGAAGCCGCCCGGGTCGCATCGGCATCGACCGGCATATCGGGTAAACAATATGCCCGCTGCGCCATATCGACGGGGACACTGACCGTGCCGGTGGCCGGAGGCGCCAGCACACTCAAACGGCGCGGAGCCGACCCAGTGCTGTCGGAACACGGCAAATGGCGCAGAGAGCACACAGGGGCCTGGAACGCGGCCTACGGACGCTGCCCATACCACGCCCACCTCATGCCGGAGATAGAGAAGATCTACGCAGCATCGGAAGGCATGACACTCGGAGAGTTCAATTCGAAGATTCTGGCGACCGCGCTTGAGTGGCTCGACACCGAGGCCCTCAGAGAGGGAGATCACGCGCTGCTGGAGCGCATACGCGACGAGAGACGCGGACTTGTATCGCCGCAACTCTCAATTTTTGACGCCCTTTTCCGTTTAGGAAAAGAGACTCTGTTCGTGCTTTAAGACACATTTCGTGCTCCAGGACACATCCGGACAGAGCGGGAGAGAATGGAAAACAGAGCAACAGAGAAAGGCCGCGAGGCCGCAGGCATAAAAAGGGGAAACAGAGTGCCGGGGGGATCCGGACCAAGAGCGCGTTACTTGAAACTTCTCGCATCAGCCGTCATTGCGACGACATGCGCATTCGCGCCATGTCAGGCAGCATACGCGCAAGACGAGACAGAGGGAGAGGTGAGACTCAAAGTGCGGGCCTACGAAGGCTACACGCGGTTTGTCGACGAATATGGCGACACATGCCGCATGACCTACATAAAAAACATCACCGTCTACCCTCCGATGAAATTCAAGAACAAGAAAGAGGAGGAATTCTACTGGCGCACCGTGCGCGACGTCAAGAAGACGCTACCCTACGCCAAACTGGCGTTCTCGACTCTCTGCGAGACCTACGAGTATATCCAGACCATTCCCGACAAGAAAACGCGCGAGAAGCACCTCAAAACGCTTGAGAAAGACATATTCGAGCAGTACAAGCCGGTAGTGAAGAAAATGACACGAAACCAGGGAAAAGTGATGCTCAAGCTGATCAACCGCGAGACCGACCAGACATCATTCAACATAGTCAAGGCATTCTTAGGGAGTTTCCGCGCCGGATTCTGGCAGACATTCGGAAGATTTTTCGGCATGAACATGAAATCGGGCTTCCATCCCGACAAAAACCGCGAGGACGCCATAATCGAGCGTATAGCCACCCTTGTGGAACAAGGGGCCTTGTGAAACCGCGACGAGCATATAAACGCGGCGAGCATATAAACGAGCACATAAAATTGAATTGGGACGCGCCCTCACGGCGAGTCCCAATTCTCCGGTATTATGTATTTGTATTATGATGTTTACTCAGATAACGACGGTCCATGCGCTTTTATTTTATTCAATATAAAAAAATTTCAAAAAAAAATTTCAAAAAAAAATTTGCACCGATCTGTACATCCGCACACAAATCCGCCCGAATACAAAACTTTTTTTTGAAATACAAACAAGAATTATTAAATTTGTCGCGAATAGAACTGCCTAAATTTCAAAACGACATATACTTTACATCGTTTATCGTAATCATAGAAAGTTTATTCATTATTTATACATCTAATGCAAAATTACGGTTTTCCGGACCTAACTTTATCAAACTTCATAACCAAAAAAACAACAAAGATGAAAAGATTTTTACTAATCCTATCAGCGATGATTGTGTCGACCGTATGCTTTCAGCTTTCGGCGAAGACTTTCACAATCAAAGTCTCAGACCCCAACGCGGGCTACGTGATAAACCCGGCCAATTCGTCACGCATGCAATTTGATGCAGACAACAAATGCGAGGTTGATTTCGACGACAGCGTCATCCTCTACACCGGCGCATACACCGGCTATGAGATCGTCAGCATTCTTGACGGGAACGGGTCTGCCGTCGGCACCCCTATAAGCTCGCCCGTATCGTCGGCGTCGATCAACGTGTCGGACGTAGCCGAGAACAGCACCGTGACCATAACTTTCGGCGAGAAAGAATCGGTATATGTAACATTTATCGGCGATCCCGAACAGATGTACATCCAGTACAACTATGCGGAGATCCAGCCCGAGGGAAACGAATGGAAGATCAAGCTGGATTACAGCTCAAGCATCTATGTGTATGCCCGCAGCGGATGCACGATTGTCTCGATCAAAGACGAGGCGGGTAGCGAAGTGTCGCACAACGGAAGCTACGCATATGTATACTGCGAGGAGGGTATAGCCAAGACATTCACAGTGGAGACAGCCGACGCCGGCTCGTCGCGCACGGCCTCCTTTACAATGAATATTGACGGAGACCCCGCCGATGTCACCCTCACCAGGACGTCAGACTGGAGCTACATAACGTTCAGCGACGAAAGCACCGAGGTAAAATTCAATCCTTCGAGCGAGACAGGCTATCAGATCCGTCACACCGACTACAACAAATCGCTCTACAAGGTGGAGAAAAACGGCGTCGAACTGACAAAGAGCCCGTATGGCTCATCGTACGAATTCACGGTCGAAGACGGAGATGTGATCACGGCCTACACGCAGTATCCCGACCTCAATTCGACAGTAAAGTTCAATTTCGTCAATGAGGGCACAACAGGAGTGGTAAGCTCCATAACTCTTGACAATGCGACTGTGCCGGGCTGGATCGACGGATTCACCGCGAAATTCGGCCAGAAACTGCGAATCGGCTTCAACACTTCCGACTATAACATCACATCGATCAAGGTCAACGGCACCCCTCTGACGAGCTTCTACAGCTACGACACCACGATCATGGAGGAAACAATCGTATTCGATATCGAGGCGACAGCCAGACCGCCTAAGAGCGTCACGATCATCACCGATGTTCCCGAAGCCCTCAGCCTGTACACCGGATACAACAAGTCAGGCATCTGCTACACATTCAGCGAGGAAGAGACAGTGATAGAGGTTCCCAACTCCGCCTACTCGCTCTACACCTCCGTGACTGACGACTACAAGATAGCGGCAGTCGAGATCAACGGAATTGCCCAGTCATATTTCACCTCGATCTATATCAACGACGGAGATGTGGTGGTCATAGCCCTCGAACCGATCGAGCGCAACAAGAGATTCGCGCTCTACTTCGAGGATTCGGAACTGTGGAGCCAGGCCACGCTCACTCTTGCAAGCAACAACTACGACCTTAGACGCGAATATTCATTCTACTCATCGCTGACAACCAACTCACTTGCATTCGGCTACACCCAGTATGTATTCGGCGACATGGACATTCCCGCGGAATTCAACTCGTATCGCAAGGACTGGAGCTACGACATGGTCGTATACCGCAACGGAGAGGAGCTCACAGGCAACTACGGCGGCTATACATTCGACACACTCGAGGACGGCGACGTGATCAAGGCATACGCCTCCGCACCCGAGACGTACACCGTGACCTACGACAACCCGGAGGGAGCCGAAGTGGAGATCCGTCACGACATCATCACGACGATCGACAATCCTTCGGTACACAACGTGCTCGCAGGCACCACGATCCACATTCTGGCAGTCGCCCCGGCAGCGGAAGCCGACGACAACAGCGATAGCAAGATCAGCGTGTCGGTCAACGGAACAGAGCTTACACCCGACGAGAACGGAGTGTTCACGACCGACATCCACGAAGACAGCGCCGTGACAATCGCCAAAACGAGCACAGGCATCATGGAGATCGAGGCCGGCCAGGCATCGGGCGTGCGTGTCTACAATCTCCAGGGCATATACGTGGGCGACACCACCGAGAGCCTTCCCTCGGGAGTCTACATCGTAAACGGAGTCAAAGTGAGACTCTAAGAAAGAAGATCCATCTGAAAATCAGCACAAAAAGGTTCACGTCTCCCCCGGCGGGGAGGCGTGAACCGCACGTTCCGCACACATATGCAACAACAACAACATATGAACAGACCATTGACATTATCGCTCACGATAGCACTCGGGCTCGGGAGCGTAGCGTTCGCGCAAGATAAGCTCGACATCGGCAGCCGGGCGCGCCTTCGCGGCAGCCGTATGCCGGTTGAATTCATACGGCAGCAAACCGATAAGAAAAAAGCCATTGCCAGAAGCAAAGAAAAAGAGGGGACTTCCATGCTGAGAGGCTTCGCGATGCTTCGCGAAGGGTCTACCGCCGACAACCTTGAGTCGCGTGGCGCGACAGTGTTCTCACTGCGCGGCAACATCGCCCTCGTGGAGTTTCCGGCAGATTCACTCACGGCGATCGAGGCCCTCGACGAAGTGAAGAGCATCCGGCTCGAACAGCCCGTCAGCGCGAAACTTGACATAGCGCGCGAAGTATCGGGCATCGACAGGATCCACAACGGCATCGACCTGCCGCAGGCCTACACCGGCAAAGGGGTAGTGGCCGGAAGCGTCGACGGCGGATTCGATCCGAACCACATCAACTTCAGGAACGAAGACGGGACAACGCGCATCGGACAGTTCACATACTACCGACCGACACAGTCGGGGAGCTATGTGGAGCAGATCGTGCCCCGCGAAAACATATGGGAGATCGACACCGAAGATGACGAGACATACCACGGCACCCACACCCTGGGCATCATGGCCGGGAGCTACCGCGGCGACGTCACCGTAGCGACAGCAGGAGTGGAGGGAGTCGGCACGCGCACTCTGCCCAATCCCTACTACGGCGTGGCACCCGACGCCGACATAGCCGTGGCATCGGGCGCACTGACCGACATGTACATAGCCATGGGAATCGAGACCATACTCGACTACGCCTACAACAACGGCAGAAAGCCCGCGGTCATCAACCTGTCGCTCGGCTCCAACGTAGGGCCGCACGACGGCACGAGCATCATCTGCCAGTATCTCGACCTCGCGACCAGACAGGAGCAGGACAAGGTGATATTCTGCGTGGCCGCCGGCAACGAGGGGGATCTACCGATCGCACTCCACAAGACATTGGCCGAGAACGACACGACAGTGGCGACATTCCTTCGCCCGGAGGTCGAAATGGAGTCATACAGCAACGTGCGCTACGGCACGACCTACATCTACAGCAACAGCAGCAGGCCGTTTACCCTTCAGGCCGTCGTGGTCAACAGATCTCGCGGCAAGGTAGCACTTCGCATGCCTCTGGCGCCATCGCCCGACGGAGCGAGCAAATACTGGGTGTCGGGCTCTGAATTCGTCTCAAGCGACACAGACATCGTGTCGGCCCAGTTCGGCAACTACATGCAGGGGTACGTGGGTCTCAACGCCGAGACAGATTCAGAATCAGGACGCTACTACGCGGTGATCGACTGCATGTGCTGGGACAACCCCGATAAAAACGCCGACGGCAACTACATACTCGGCTTCGAGGTGACAGGCAGCGACGGACAGCGCATCGACATCTTCGGCGACGGCCTGTTCAACACCTTCAACAGCTACGGCATCGAGGGTTACGAAGAGGGTATGACCGACGGCACGATCTCCGACATGGCGTGCGGCAGCAACTACATCGTCGTCGGGTCGTACAACACGCGCGACGAATGGCTGTCGCTCGACGGCAACCTGTATGGCAACGAAGTGCCCTTCATAGCCGGGAAAGTGAGTCCGTTCAGCAGCTACGGAGAGCTCTACGACGGGCGACGCATGCCGATGGTGTGCGCACCGGGCACGAGCGTCATATCATCGTCGAACGAATACTATCTCGAAGCCTACAATTTTCATGACGGAATCAGGCAGGCCGCCGTCACGGCCGACGGGCGCCGCCACTCGTGGCACCAGAGTTCAGGCACATCCATGGCGACACCGGTTGTATCGGGAGCCATCGCCCTCTGGCTTGAGGCATATCCTGAACTCGACTACAGCCAGGCTATCGACATTATCAGACGCACATCCGTGACCGACGACGACGTCCGCGAGGGGAACGCCGTGCAGTGGGGCGCAGGGAAGTTCGACGCATACGCCGGACTGATCGAGGTGCTCAAGATAAGAGACTCGGCCATCGGCTCCGTAAGCCCCGACAGAGAGAACCGCATTGTTCTCAGCCACATCGGCGACCGATCATTCGGCATCTACTACGGGGGAGCCGAAGACTTCACCGCCACACTCTACTCGGTGACCGGAACCGCCGTTTCCGAAGCGAAGGCCGACGGACATGAAGCCGTGATACACGCCGGAGGCATGCCTGCAGGCGTCTACATCCTCTCCATTCCCGGCGCTCCCGCCCAGCGCATCATCATAAAATGACAAAACCAACAACATAATATCCACCGACAATGATCAAAAAACTCAGACGCCTGTGCGCGGCAACCGCCATTGCCCTTCTTACGGGGGCGGCACAGGCAGCCGAAACTCCTATCATCGAGTTTCACACCACAATCTACGAAAACACCGAGACGGAAAACGCGTTTCATTTCGTGATAGGCGCTACCGAAGACATAATCATCGACATAGACTGCGGATACGGTTCATACGAAGGCTACGTCTCTCAGGCAGTCTTCAATCCGGAGACCGGAACCATCGACGGCACCGTCATCGACGGTTCCGTAAGCAAAGAGGGAATTGTCAGGATCTATGGCGACGCATCGAAGATCGACTACCTCGATCTGAACGGCGTATATATCGACCGCCTCGATATCTCGTCGCTCGTCAATCTGCAGATACTTGACATCAGCTACAACGAGATCAAGGCCCTCGACCTCACGCCCCAACACAAACTGCAGGCACTCTACGCCGACTCGAATCCGTTTACCGACAGTCCGCTCATACTCGGCAAAGAGAAACCCGATCTGGCACTTCTGTCGCTCAACCTGATCGACCATCTTGACCCGGCGTTCAACTTCAGCGACTATCCGTCGCTTGTGTCGGCCACATCGTGGAGCAGCCCGTCACTGACAGAAGCCGACGTGACCGGATGTCCGTATCTCCGTCAGCTGTCGATCGACATAAGCAACGTGTCAACACTCGATGTCACAAAAAATCCTGATCTTCGCATCCTCAACATCGCAGGCACAAAAATAACGGATATCGACCTGAGCAACAACCCGCTGCTGTCGGAATTCTACTGCGGCCACACGAGTGCGATCAATTCCGAATACAAGATGCGGACCGTCGATCTGAGCCACAATCCCGCGCTTGTCCGTCTCGGCGTGCAGGGCAACGACATGACAGATCTTGACGTGAGCGGTCTGCCCATCCTGATGAGCCTCATGGCGCAGGACAACAAACTGACCTCAGTCAACATCGACAACAATCCGGAACTTGTCACGCTCGACATAATGAACAACGACATAGCGATCGGCGACATACCGGAACCGCGCGAGACATTTATCGAATACTACTACCGCCAGAACCCTTATCCGACGGCAAGCAGCCATCCGGAGGGAGCGGTGATCGACTTCGGGCCGAAAGTTCTCCGCGAAGGGAGCGTGACGCTCGCGAGCCTCTTCAGCGTGAACCGCGAGAACCCCGGTGTGGCGACAGAACTTGACGACAGCTACTACAGCTGGGACGCGAACACCGGTAAACTGACAGTCAACAAGGCGTGTGCCGACAGCGTGTATGTGAGTTTCACCAACACGGCTCTTCCCGACGCCGCGTTCCGTTCGAAATACTTCATGATCAAGGATGCCTCGGAATACGGCAAGCCCACAGCGACAGCATCGCTCGTCTTCTCGGCGATCGCCCGCACGCCATCAGTGGGCGTCGGCATATCGGGAGCCACCGAGGAGCATCCCGTGGCATTCCACGTGGACTTCGGCGACGGCGAACTCCATACATTCCAGGCGACCACAGAAACGATACCTGCAACTCCCAATGTGAGCGGTTCGCGCAAAGGGAACGGCACACTCACCATCTATGTCGACGACGACACCTACGTATCGGCAATCTCAGTCAAAGACCAGACCATCAACTCAGTCGACTTCTCGCAGACGACCGGCCTCGCCTACCTCTCCATAACGGGATGCCGCCTCAACGACATCGACCTGAGCTGGAATTCGCTTCTGGCCTATATCAACCTGTCGGACAACGCACTGACGGGACTCTCGCTCAAAGGCGCCAACGGTTCACAGTACAAGAACATGCTCACCACCGTCATTGCGCCCCGCAACAAGATAGAGACCTTCGACTGGGAGATCGGCTCGTTCACCGCACTTGACCTTAGCGACAACAACTTCGCTGAGTTCTCTCTCCTCAAGATGAGCAGCCTCGTCAGCGTCAATCTCAGCGGCAACCATATCGAATCGATCAGCCTTCAGGACAGCGAGGCACTTGAGGAGGCCGACTTCAGCAACAACAGCCTCACCTCGCTGACGCTGCTTGACTATGTGCCTCTGAAACGCCTCGACGTAAGCAACAACAACTTCACCTTCGACGGTCTGCCACTCCCCGGTCAGGTCGAGACATACACATACGCACCGCAGAAAGAGATCCTGATACCGGAGAAAGCCCCTGTCGTGAGCCTCTACCCCTATCTTGAGGCCGCAGACAAGACAAGAACGGTCTACACATGGCACATGGCCGACACCGGCTCGCCCGTGACCGACGGCAGCATCCGGGAGAACGAAGGCCGCTTCTTCTTCGACAACCCCGACCTGGGAACGATCTACTGCACTCTGACCAACCAGGCCTTCCCCGACTTCGCAGGCGCCGAGGCGATGCGGACCGGCAATGTCACCACAGCCGACATGCCCGAACACATGTTCGCCACCTTCACGGCACTCAATGACGGAGGCTGCACGCTCTCGTTCGCCGGCGCGACAAACGGCACGACAGTCTACGTGGACTGGACAGGAGAAGGCGACTTCGAGCAGCTCGTGCTCAAAGAGACCTATCAGGTATTCGAAGGCACGCTGACCGGAGGCAAGCAGACCAAGTTCTATTCATACGACGAAGAGGAAGGGATGAGAGTGTTCTCAGTGTCATCGGGAGCACTCACACAGGCCGACGGATCGGCGATGAAGAACCTCACCATGTTCGCGCTCTACGGATCGCAGATAGGCAACGGCAACCTGATCCTTCCCGAAAGCCCCGCACTCAAGGAGCTGTCGCTTACGGAGGCTTCTCTTGCCACAGCAGACTTCATCAGGAATTATCCGGAACTGACATCGCTCAATCTGTCGCAGAATGAATTCGAGCACTTGGACGTCTCATCGCTTCAAGACCTGAACTTCCTGTCGGCTGCAGGAGGCAGACTGAAGAGCGTGACACTGCGCAATCCGTCGCTCTATTTTGTAGATTTCATGAACAACGAGATCGAGAGCATCGACCTCAGCGAGGCACCCGCCATAGAGCAGCTTCTGCTTTCAGGCAACAGCCTTGGCGAGATAGATGTGGATGTGCTTCCCAACCTTCTCGCGCTTTATATTGACGGAAACCGGTTCACGTTCGCCACTCTTCCGGAGGTAAAAGAGAGCTACCTTCTCTACAGCTATTCGAACCAGGCCCAGATACCAATCGATGTGATCGACGGCAAGGTCGATCTTTCGTCGCAGGCCACAGTGGGCGGAGTAGAGACGGAATACAGATGGTTCATCGATTCTCCGTACTACGACGACAACGGCGACATCACCGGCGAGGAGCTCTATGTAGATGACGAATATACGATCGAGAACGGAGTGACTACATTCCTGAGCAACTTCAACAACGTGATCTGCCTGATGACCAACAGCCGGTTCCCGAACCTCAACCTGCTGTCGACATTTGTCGACGTGCGCCTGTCGGGCGTAGAGGGAGTGGCCGACGACAGCGGCATCATCATTACCGCCGAGGGTTCGACGGTAAGCGTCAAAGCTCCTGCTGCGACACCCGTCGGCATCTTCACAACAGGGGGAACAGAGGCCGGCAGCAGCAAAGGCAGCTGCGACTTCACCCTCACCCCGGGCATCTATATCGTGAAGGCCGGCAACCGCACGGCAAAGATAGCGATCCGCTAACCTGCCTGAACATACATAATGAAAGGCTGCGTCAGAAACGACTGACGCAGCCTTTTTCCATACAGAAGCCCGTTACGGTGTCATCGGATCATCTGACCAGAATCTTGCGACCGAGCAGGAAATATATGCCTGGCGCGATGCCCTCTATTCTGTTCTCACCTGCGTGAAGAGTACCGGCGAACACCATGCGTCCGGAAATATCATGCACAGCGACCTCGCAAGCGGCAGGAAGAGAGACAAGAATATATCCGTTTCCACCGGCCACCCGTATGTCAGCCGCACCGGCAGCAGAGATACCTCCACCGTCGATATCGAGCGTCACAGTCAGAGCGAGATCACTGTCGGCAATACCGCTGACATCGACCGTTCTTGAGACGAAGCCCTCTTTTTCGACACGAACTGCGTAAGACACTCCGGAGAAGACGGGGAGGGGATTGTATACATATACGCCCGGAGAGGACTCTACGGGAAGCGTGCCGACATCCTCACCGTTTACGATGAGCACGAGCTCGGCACCCGACAGAGGATTGCCGTCAGAATCCACAACAGAGATCTCAAGGATTCTGTCGACAGGAATATCCTCGTTCATCACCACAGCCCATCCCTTGCGGATAGCGTCATCGACATCGGCAGTCACGACACCGGGATTTCCCGAAAGGAAGAGAATCTTCATCCAGCTTTCATAGTCGGGAATGATCGCCAGATCATTCACATCCGGGAGCTGCGAGCAGATGCGCTCGATAGCCTCCGCCTCAAGACTGTTGGCACGCAGCGAGACACCCCACAGATTCTTGTTTGACGCAAGATTGACCGAGGTCAGCTTGTTGAAGTCAAGCATCAACTGGTATAGGTTGGGATGACGGCTGAGACTTACGGCCTCAAGCTGGTTGCGCGTGCAGTCGATATATCCGAGAGCGTCACTCGGCACAGAGAGCACGGAGAGCTTGTTGTAAGAGGCGAAAAGAGTCGTGAGCGCGGATGACGTGCCCCATTTCAGGCTCTCGATCTCGTTGTGGGCTATATTGAGATGGGTCAGCGCGGCATTGGCGGACAGGTCGAGCGTGCCGGCGAAGGCGTTTCTCGACACCACAAGCTCCTTAAGAGAAGGAAGAGCCGCGAGAGCAAGCTGAGAGACAGCATTGTCAGCCAGATTCAGCAGCGAGAGCGACGGCATCGAGGATGCAAGAGTCACCTCAGAAATGTTGTTCTGACCTGCAAAGATCTGGATAAGCGAGAGGTTGCCTGATATGTCGAGCGACGTCAGACTGTTCTCGTTGAGAGTCACAGCCGTGAGGGCGGGGCAACCTTTCAGGTCGATCTCCGGGAGTTTGTTCTTGCCGGCGAGCAGCACACTCAGAGCGGGATTGGCGAGAGTGAGCGACGCGATCTCATTGCTGTTGACATGTGCGGTCCAGAGCGATTTGAGCGGAGACAGATCAAGGGAAGCCAGCGCGTTGTAATCTACAGCCAGATTGACAAGAGCCGTGTTGGCCGACAGGTCGAGGGCCTTCAGAGCGTTTTCCGACAGATATAGATCCTGCAGGAGCGTCTGGGCGGAAAGATCGATCTCGGTCAGACCGTTGCGCAAGGCATGGAGTTCGAGAAGCTTAGGCGCGCCAGAGAGGTCGAGTTCCTCAAGACGGCAGTAATTGACTGCAAGGCGTTCGAGCTGAGGAAGCCGGAGCAGATCGATTGAGCGCAGCAGCGTCGAGGAGCAGTCGAGTTCCCTGATGGAACACTCTTCGGGGAATATGATCGAAACGAGCGGATTCTCGCGACAGTTCAGGTCTTCGAGCGCGGAGTTTTTCGACAGGTCGAGCGAAGCGAAATTATTGCCAGAGCAGGAGAGTCTTCTGAGCGCGGGCATACCGCTGACGTCTACATCCTCGTAGGCGGCGTTTGCAATGCCGAGTTCGGTCGTGCCGGGAGCGTAGATACGGATAACATTTCCCTCGGCGTAACCTGCGATGCTCTTGTAAGTGTACTGCGGGTTCTCGTTGCGGAATTCCTCTTTTCTACCGTCGCCCCAGTCAACGTAATATACGGGGTCTGTGGTGTCGACAGCAAACGAGAAGCGGGTGTACACGCGGTCGGACGGAATGACAATCGCCGCAGAAGCGTCGAGAAGGAAATCCTTGACATAAGAGCAATTCCATCCCTTGACCTCAGGCACTTCCGAAGAGACTTCGGCGGCACCGGGATTTTCCTTATAGTTTAGCACACCCATCCATGAATAATCATTGTCATAGTCGGGCACCTGGAAGCCGTTGATGTCGGGGAGCTGACGGAACAGAGCCTCGAGAGCGGCCTTGTCAAGGCGGTTGGCATGGATGTCGAGACCCTTGAGATCGGTAGACGCCGCCAGGTCAGTGGCCGCAATCATGTTGTCGGAGCAGTTCAGATACCAGATCGACTTCAAGTTGGCCGGGAGAGAAGAGATGTTGTTGGACGAGCAGTCGAGATATCTGATCGAGTTTCCGGCAGGAAGAGGAAGCTCGCTGATGCTGTTGATGGAGCAATAGAGCGAGTCGAGCGCGAGGTTGGCCGAAACGTCGAGCGACTTGAGCGCGTTGCGGCCCGCATCGAGGAAACGGAGATTAGCGAGACCCTTGATATCGAGCGACTCGATCGAGTTGCGGCTTACGTCAAGATGTTCGATGAGAGGATTGGCCGAAAGGTCGAGCTGCGAGAGAGAGTTCTGTGACAGCACAAGGCGACGGAGGCGGGTATTGGCCGAGAGGTCGATCTTCGAAGTTCCGGTGAGACGCATGTTGATCTCCTCAAGGGCCGGATTCGAGCGCAGGTTCATGCCGCCTGTCTGCAGACCCAGAATGTCAAGTACCCTGAGATCCGGGCACTTCGCAATGTCGAGCGAGGTTGCGCCGGTGTATCCGGCACGGAGAACCTGGAGTGCGGGCACATAAGAGAGATCGAGCGACGATATGTTGTTATGGTTGCAGATAAGCGTTGTCAGCGCCGGATAGCGGCTGAGATCGAATTCGAGAAGCTGGTTGAAGCTGATGTTGAGATATTTCATGTCGGGAGCCTCGGGCCAGAAGAGCCAGATGGGATATCTGAGGGCATTGACCGACACATCGAGATATTCGAGACCGGTGCACTCCGAGATTATAAGTTGCTCAAGACCGCAATGCGCGAGTTTGAGAGTGCGGATATTCGGCGAAGCGAGAGTGAATTCGAAAATGCTGTTTCCCGTAAGATCGAGCACCTCAAGGAGCGGGGCGCCGTCGAGATCGATACTTTCGAGACGGTTGTTGCGTAGCTGGAGAGACTTGAGTTCAGGAGCGTCGAGAGTCACTGACACGAGGTCGTAGGAGTTGCAGAGGAAAGACTGCACATGGTCATCTTCGGAAAGAGTGTAGATCTTAATCTCATCACCGGCAAGATCATAGTTGAGAGTGAGGGTGCCACCATACGGGTATTCCTTGACCTTGCCTCCCCAGTCGATCTTGACACCGTCGCGCGAGGTGAGGCTGAGGCCCAGTTTCTGCCCCGGATCGCGGGCAGTGACAAGCGTAATCTCGGGAACGGCCGTCTCCACAGGCTCGGCATAATAAATGCCGGTGGTGGGGAGTCCGCTGTTCGAGCAGGAGAATGACGCCAGATCGGAAGTGGAACCTGTGCCCTGAAGCGAAAGGTCGGCATACGCATTGTTGACACAGAAATATACTCGCTGCGGAGTCTCGTTCTCGACCTGGACCACGACCATGAGGTTTTCTCCCGTATAGCGGAAAGGCGTGTCGAGTTCGAATTTCATCATCTCTGTCCAGTTCATGACCGCTCCGACCTTTTTGTCGAGAACGATGTCGGTGTCGAGCACCTTTGTCATGGCTGATACATCGGGGAACGACGATCCGATCTCTGACTGAGCGGTATTGGCCATCCACATGCGCACATTGTGATTGCCGGTCGATGTGGTATATACGGCTCCGGTGTATGATATCTGCCTGATATCCACGCCGGCGGGGATACCCATGAGGTCGGCGGTATAGATGGAGGCAATAGCCGAATGCGTGTCATAGAAAAGCGCGGCGCCGCTGTCGTAACTGCTCTTGGTGCCGACGGTGACGCACTGAAGATCGACATATCCGGGGGGAGTCTCGATCTCAAGGCTAAGCTGCGGCACGTAATTATAGCTGTAGGTGTTGAAGTTCTCCCAGCCGTCATTGCTGAGGAAAAGCGACGAACCCTTGCTGAGGGTCTGCTGCGCGAACATGACCGATCCTGCCTCGGGAACGCTTGCCTTGATGACAAAATGCAGGTTGCCGCCCTCGTAGACGAAATCCTCCTGTGCAGGCACGTAAAGAAGGGGAGCCATGACGCTCATGCTCTCGGAAACGGCAAGCGACGTCTGGCCGTCGAAAAGAGAAGTGAAAGAACTTACGTCAGACATTTCAGCCGGAGCGGACGAGGAGGTTGTCGGAGCGACATAGACCTTATAGTCGATGCCTTCGACGGCCTTGCCCGACACACCCATATGGGCAATGCCTTTTATTTTCGAACCGACAGGAACACCGGAAAGCATGTCGGCGGTGTATACCGATTCCGACCATGTGTCGTGCCATGACATACACACGGGCATGTAAGAAGTCGTTCCGTTTGCGGAACCTACCGTCACAGTCTTGACGGCGGCCTGAGCGTCGGCTGGGGAGGCGAAAAGCGCCACTGCCGTCAGCAAGGCCATGAACCATGGAACAGTGGAAAATCGTCCCGGTCCGGTCAGTTTCTTGATCATAGGATAAGGTTTTAAAGATTAAAAAAACGGAGACGCAACATCGGCGTCAATACTAAACAATCGCAAAAATATGTCTTAACCGGTTAATTTCAAGAGCAAAACAAAAAAAATAAAACCCGATTCATGAATCAATCGAGTTTTTTGCGAGTTTCTGGTAGGCCGAGGGGGTGATGCCCATTACTTTTTTGAAGGCAAGCACAAAATTTGAGGTAGACCGGAATCCCACACTCTCGCTTATTGCCTGTATGGTCATGCTGGCGTATTCGCCGTTTCCGGCAAGTCTGCTTCGTGCCACCTTGATCCGAAGGGAGTTTATGAAAGACCGGAAATTCATTCCTGTCGAATCATTGATGGCCTGCGACACATATTTGGAATTTGATCCGACGAGCCTTGCGAGCACCGTAATGCTGAATTCGGGATCACAATATACGGCAGGATCGGCGAGCACAGCATTGACAGAACGCATCAGCTCACTGTGCCTTGTCCGGTCGGAGGCGGAAGGATCGCCTGGCTGTTCAGTATCAGCATTGGGGATCGGGGGATCATCAGTATCGGGGGTGCGGGCAACAGGATCTGACACAGAGGCCGCTTCCTGACGCGCGATCTCGCGGTTGAGGAAGAATATACGTCTCTGCGACATCCTGGCTCTCCGCCAGAGCAGCCATATCAATGCCGCGACAGCGATCGCCGCGACAATTGCCGACAGTATGATCTTCTGTCTTGACACTGTGAGTTCGAGACGCATCATACGGTCGTTTGTGCGGTTGAGGTTCTCCTCGTTGTATCTTGAATTGAGAGCCTGGAATCCGGCGGGATTATATATTGAGTCTACAATCGAGAAATATGCGTTATATGCCTTCAGAGCATTTTCGCGGTCTCCTTTGAGGGTGTAAGCCTTCCAGTATCCTTTGTTGACGTCGGCCATCATCTCGGGAGCGCGGAAAGTCTCGGCGAGCCTCGTGTAGTCATCGAGCCAAAAGAGCATGGAGTCAAGGTTGCCTCCGGAACTGTAATACTCGTAAAGTTCGGAGACGGGGGTCAGCGATGAATGCAGCTTGAGACCTTTTGACCGGGCCGTACGGAGACTCTGCATGAAAAGATCGCGCGATCGGCTGCGGTCTCCGAAATATTTCTGGACATATGCTTCGGCGACCGCGACGGCGTATTTCTGATAGTCTTTGTCGGGAACAGTCATCGTGCTTATGCCATGCGCAGCCCTTGCGGCAAGCAGGGAGTCGCCGGAATGCGATGACATGACCGAGATGTTGAGCAGGGTCTGGAGACTGTCGCGGGGAGATGCGGCGAACTTCATCGCACTGGCGTAATATCTGGCCGCGCATGCGAAATCGCGGTAATTCGAATAAATGTTGGCCGTGTAGACCTCAAGCAGAAACATGTCGCGGGTCGCTACACTCGCCGCTTCCTCGGGCGAGAGTGCCCCCAGAAGAGTCTCGGCGTCCTTGAGAATGCGGAATGCCTCGTGAAGCCTCCCCTGATCGAAACAGTCGGCGGCATTCCCGACCATTGCATGTATTCTCGGCTCAACCGTGGCCGGATCAGCAGCCGGATCTTCAGGATGACGCGCATATCCGTCGCCGCAGGCGCATAACAGCAGCGCAAGCATCATTACAGAGCTTACGGCGGCAAGTATGGCGGGGAAACGGCGGTTCATAAGGCGGCACATAACAGGTCGTTGTCTGGCATTAATGACCGGCATATGGAAGACCGGCTACACAAAGTTAGTAAAAACCGATAAAACCGCAACAAAACATAATTAAAAAAAAGAGATTAAACCTTGAAGCGGGTAGATTGTATAATTAATGCGGTCTGTGACCGACAAAACCGGCCGTCTCCTGAAAGGAGCCGGCGCGGGGAGAAGCTTACATTAACCCAAAATTACATAAAAGATGAAATTATTGAAAGTATTCAGTGTGGCGCTTCTGTGCGGCACCATGTTGTTCGGAACATCCTGCTCGTCGTTGACCAACACGGGTAAGGGAGCATTGATCGGCGGCGGCGGCGGCGCGGCTGCCGGAGCCGGCGTGGGTGCCCTTATCGGCGGCGGCAAGGGCGCAGGTATCGGCGCGGGCATCGGCGCGGCTGTAGGAGCCGGCGTGGGCGCTCTGATCGGCAACCATATGGACAAGCAGAAGAAGGAGCTTGAGGAGCAGCTCGCACAGGACGCCAAGGTAGAGGAGACTACCGACACGACAACCGGTCTGAAGGCCATCCGCGTGACATTTGACGGCGGCATCCTGTTCCCGACAGGCAAATACACGATCAACGAGCAGGCGAAGGCTCATCTGGCGCGATTCGCGACCAATCTGAACCAGAACGTCAACACCAATGTGCAGATTCTCGGTTTCACCGACAACACAGGCACATTCGCCGTGAACGACAAACTCTCTAACGAGCGTGCGACCGCGGTGCTCAGCTTCCTCGCCAACCAGGGTGTGTCGGCAACGCGAATGACAGCCAAGGGCGTTCCTATGGCCGATTACGTGGCTTCTAACGACACGGAGGCAGGCCGCGCGCAGAACCGCCGCGTCGAGATCTACATCACCGCCAACGAGGAGATGATCCGCCAGGCAGAGGCCGGCACACTTAAGTGACACGAGACAGCCAGTGACAGAAAGGCCCCGCATCCGAGTGACGCGGGGCCTTTATTATGCTATTGTGCGGAAAGGTGCCGTCAGATGAGCGAGCCGCCTTTCTCGATGGCTTTCTCGTTGAGGGGAATGAGTTTGTGATGACGCTCGGGGAGCGACTTCTTCAGACCCTTGATGACGTTTTCCATCGGGAGCTTGTAGGACATGGCCTTCATGAGGGCTCCCATCACGACCATGTTGTATGCCTTTGAGTTTCCGATCTCAAGAGTGGCCTCCATCGCGTCGATGGGGTAGATCTTTATGTCGTCGCGTGTGGGGCGGTTGTGAATGCCGTTGGTGTCGTAGATAAGAGTGCCGCCGGGTTTCACCTTGGGGGCGAACTTGTCGAGACTCTGCTGGTTGAGGGCCACCACGATGTCGTACTTGTCGAGCACGGGGGAGGAGATTCTGGAGTCGGAAAGTATGACGGTGACGTTGGCGGTACCGCCGCGCTGTTCGGGACCGTAAGATGGCATCCAAGTGACTTCCTTGTCGTCCATGAGACCGGAATAAGCGAGAATCTTACCCATGGAGAGCACGCCCTGGCCGCCGAAACCTGCTATGATAATTTCTTCTTTCATGATAGTTGATTCGGGTTTGGTTACTGATTTTTGAGATCACCGAGGGGATATTTGGGGAACATGTTCTCCTCCATCCACTTGTTTGACTGCTCGGGCGAGAGTTTCCATCCGCTGTTGCAGGTTGCCACGACCTCGACCACAGAAGTGCCTTTCTTTGCGATAGCGTTCTCGAAAGCCTTCTTGAGAGCGGCTTTGGTCTTGCGCACTGCGGCGGGAGTATGCACGGCCTGACGGGTGACGTAGCATGTGCCGTCGAGTATGGCCATGAGGTTAGTGATCTCAAGGGGATGACCGTTGAGGTCGACACGGCGGCCATAGGGGGTTGTGGCGGTCTTCTGGCCGACGAGTGTGGTGGGGGCCATCTGTCCGCCGGTCATGCCGTATATGGCGTTGTTGACGAAGATCATTACGATGTTCTCGCCACGGTTGGCGGCATGGATTGACTCGGCGGTACCGATTGCCGACATGTCGCCGTCGCCCTGATATGTAAAGAGCACGTTCTCGGGCCAGAGGCGCGAAGCGGCTGTTGCAACAGCGGGAGCGCGGCCGTGGGCAGCCTCGATCCAGTCGACGTCGATATAGTTATATGCGAAAACGGCGCATCCTACGGGAGAGACACCGACAGTGCGGTCGGTGATGCCCATTTCGGCGATTACCTCGGCGACAAGTTTGTGAATCACGCCGTGGGAACAACCGGGACAGTAGTGCATGTGCACTTCCTCCAGCAGCTCAGGTTTGCAGTAAACCTTGTTTTCCTCTCTGATTATTTCTTCGATATTCATGACTTGGAGCGTGATTATTTGTTGATGATTTTCTCTTTGAGGGCGTTGACAACTTCTTCGGGGCTTGGGATGATTCCGCCGAGGCGTCCGAAGTGCTCTACGGGGAGAGCGTCATGGACGGCGAGACGCACATCCTCGATCATCTGGCCGGCGTTGAGCTCGACCACGAGGATGCCTTTCTTACCCTGCGCGGCCTTGCGCACGGCCTCTTCGGGGAATGGCCAGAGAGTGATGGGGCGGACGATTCCGACCTTTATGCCCTCTTCGGCAGCGAGTTCACGCGCCTTGTCGGAGATACGGGCGATAGTTCCGAAAGCGACGATGAGATAGTCAGCGTCTTCGACGCCGATCTCTTCCCAGCGGCATTCGTTCTTCTCGATCTCGCGGTAACGGGCCTGAAGCTGGTGGTTGATCACCTCCATCTTCGATGATTCGAGTTCAAGAGAAGTGATGACGTTGCGTTTGCGGCCGTCCTTGCGTCCGTCGGCAGCCCAGGGGCACTGGCGGCGGATCTCCTCTTCGGTGCGGCGCGGACGCTGCTCGGGGAGGACAACCTTCTCCATCATCTGACCCACGATGCCGTCGGCGAGGATCATGCAGGGGTTTGTATATTTGAATGCGAGGTCAAAGCCGAGGCCGACGAAATCGACCATCTCCTGCACTGTAGATGGCGCGAGGACGATGAGATGATAGTCGCCGTGGCCGCCACCCTTGGTGGCCTGGAAATAGTCGGCCTGCGAGGGCTGGATTGTGCCGAGGCCGGGACCGCCGCGCATTACGTTGAGAATAAGAGCGGGGAGCGAAGCAGCCGCTATATATGAAATACCCTCCTGCTTGAGGCTTATGCCGGGGGAGGATGATGAAGTCATGACAGCCTTGCCTGTCGACGCGCCGCCGTAGACCATGTTGATCGCGGCGACTTCCGACTCAGCCTGAAGCACTACCATGCCGGTGGTTTCCCAGGGCATAAGCTCCTCGAGAGTCTCAAGGACTTCAGACTGGGGAGTGATGGGATATCCGAAATAGCCGTCGCAGCCGTAGCGGATTGCCGCGTGGGCGATGGCCTCGTTACCCTTCATGAGTCTTATCTCTTCTTTCATAAGGATTGTGTTTTCTTGATGTGATTAGACTGGTTAGAGATTAGTTACTTTTCGACCTTGCGGTAAACCTCGATACATGCGTCAGGACATACCCAGGCGCACGAGCTGCACCCGGTGCATGATTCGGGGTTGGCCATGTAGGCATAGTGGTAGCCACGGTCGTTGACTTCATTGGGCTGCAGGGCCAAGGTGTTGGTCGGACAGGCAACGACGCAGAGATTGCATCCTTTGCATCTCTCGACGTTGACAATGATCGCTCCTCTTACTTTTGCCATTATTGTGTTCTTTTGGTTATTAAAATATTACTCTCGGAGGGAATGCGGAGCCCAGAGAGAGAGGTTAGAGACTTCAGGTACAAAAGTAAGTAAAATATTTAAAAAAGCGCAATAAAAAAGGATGTTTTTTAACATAAACATCCTTCCATACGGTCAGCATCAGCGGCAGACGAGCGACGCAAGACGGATGGCCGATGGCCCGAGACATGCGAGAAGGGCTCCGGCACGGTCCTGAAGACGCGCATGCGGATTTGCTATGACCTCGGCCCGGGCTTCCTTTATGACTTTGAGACACCGGGTCTCGGCTGCTGGAAGAGAGGCCCGGTTTGCATAAATAAGGGCAAGAATATTGTAGTGGGCGGCAAAACGGCGGACACGTGCGGCCTTTACGACATCGGGAGTGACGCGTCGGTCGGGGCTGTCTGCGAGCGCGGCGAGCATACGGTCGCTGACGTCGAGCGCGTCGACACGCGAAGGGGAGAATGTGTGGAGATAGCTCGACTGATGGCTGCGGTAGCCGATGAGAGGGAGCCTGACATATGCCATGCTGTCGGCCAGAAGCCAGAGGCGGTAGAAGATGTCCATGTCTTCATACCAGATTCCTTTTGTAAAGCGTAGTTCCGTCCAGAGGCAGCGGGCGTAGAGCTTGCCCCATGCGGCGTTGTCGGGAATAAATCCGGTCTGGGGGAGCGGAGTCTGGTAAAGCGCGTGTTCGAGGGCTTTCGAGGGGGAAACGGTCACGACGCTATAGTTCCCGGCGTTGTCGCCGGCCCCTCCGAACGGAGAGCCGCATTCAAAAGAGATGAAAGGCACAGCCACAACCGGAGCGCCCGAATCGGCGGCGGCCTTAATCGTCAGGCTTATAAAGCGGGGGTCGAGAACGTCGTCGGCGTCGAGAAAAGTCAGGTATTCGCCCCGGGCGGCCTCTATGCCGTGGTTGCGCGCGTCAGAGAGTCCGCCGTTGGGCTTGTGGATGACGCGTATTCGTGAATCTGAAGCAGCGAATGAGTCGCAGAGCCGGGGGGTGGAGTCGGTCGATCCGTCATCGACAAGTATCAACTCCCAGTCGGACGACGACTGGGAGATGACGCTTGCCACTGCCTCGGGCAGGTATTTCTCGGCATTGTAGGCCGGAATGATGACTGAGACCATACGCGACAGGAGAGGGGAAACGAGGGTGAATCAGACTGTAAGGATCTCTTTCTCCTTGTCTGCGAATATGCCGTCGATCTGCTTCATGAACCGGTCGTGGAGCTTCTGCACGCTTGCCTCGGCGTCTTTCTCGATATCTTCGCTGAGGCCGTTCTTGATCTCTTTCTTGAGACCTTCGATCGCCTCGCGGCGCGCGTTGCGCACGGATACCTTCGCAGTCTCGGCCTCGGCCTTGCTCTGCTTCACGAGCTGCTTGCGGCGGTCTTCGGTCAGCGGCGGGATGCAGAGACGGATGACCTCGCCGTTGTTCTCGGGAGTTATGCCGAGTTCGGAGTTGATGATGGCTTTCTCGATCTCGCGGAACATTGATTTCTCCCACGGAGTGATGGCGATGGTCCGGGCATCGGGCACGGAGATGTTGGCCACGTTCGAGATCGGGGCCTGCGAGCCGTAATAGTCGACGCGTATGCCGTCGAGCAGACGGGCAGACGCCTTGCCGGCGCGGATGTGCGACAGAGTGTCGTCAAGATACTCGACTGCGAGCTGCATCGAGTCTTCGGCGTTCTGTAGATATTCTTTTACTTCCATATGATGATTGAGTGTTTGATTGTTTGCAGCGGGGCGGGATGCGTCAGCGGGCTGTGACGAGGGTTCCGACGGGTTCGCCTTCGAGGGCCTTGCGGAGATTGCCGGGGATATCCATGTTGAAGACATAGACCGGCATGTCGTTCTCCTTGCAGAGGGCGGTGGCGGTGAGATCCATGACTTTCAGGCCGCGGGCGAGCACCTCGTCGTAGCTGATGGTGTCGAATTTCTCGGCAGAAGGATCTTTCTCGGGGTCGGCGGTGTAGACACCGTCAACGCGTGTGCCCTTGAGCATGACATCGGCCTCGATCTCGACGGCACGGAGCGCGGAACCCGTATCGGTGGTGAAATAGGGGTTTCCGGTACCGCATGAGATTATCGCCACTCCACCTTTCTCCATTGTCTCTATGGCTTTCCACTTGGAGTAGTGTTCGCCGATGGGGAACATGCCTATGGCTGTGAGCACTTTCGAGGGCTGGCCTATGGCCTCAAGTGCCGAATTGAGCGCAAGCGAGTTGATGACGGTGGCGAGCATGCCCATCTGGTCACCTTTGACGCGGTCGAATCCTGCGGAAGCGCCGGAAAGGCCGCGGAATATGTTTCCGCCGCCGATCACGATGCCGATCTCGACTCCGGCGTCGACCATTTCCTTGATCTGGGCCGCATACTGGCTGAGGCGTGCGGTGTCGATGCCGTGACCTTGCCCGGCGGCGAGAGATTCGCCCGAAAGTTTAAGTAATATTCTTTTGAATTTCATTGTGTCTTCATTGTTTTCACCAAAGTTAAGAATAATTTTCGAGACTATGAAATTTTTGACGACCGGAGTCGCGTTGCCGCCGTGATTAAGAGCTTGTTTGAATAACCATAAGTAAAGTGCCCGCTGAGAACAAATGTACTTATTCTCATCGGGCACTTGTAGAGATATGAGGGGGAATATTAGAGCTTGTTTAATAACGCGAGTTCGGGATAAGAACTCGCGTTATTAACAAGCTCTTATTTCTTTACAAACTTCAAGGATGCGAAAGAGCCGTCCTGAAAAATGGCTCTGGCCAAATAACATCCTGCTGGAAGAGAAGAGACCGGCATGGCATTGTCGGCGGTCACACTCTTAGTCAGGCACAAAGATCCGTCAAACGAATAGATATCAAGAGTGGCATTTCCGGCGTAAGCGTTGACCCTGAGATAACCGCCGTTACAGGAGAGATACCCTCTATTCGTATTGTCAGTACCGACAGTATCAATTCCGCTTCGCGAGATGTAGTCTTCAAGATCTTCGAACGAAAGCACGCACTTGTCGTCTACATAGCAGGAAGATATGTGGCGGCTGCGCAAGAAGGGAGAACATGTGGGTTCAGGATAGACCAGCATACCCCAGTCATGCACGGATCCTATGCCTTCGATCCAATACGTAAACGGGATTCCATCTTTTTCAGATCCTATTGACAATATCCTCCGGCTGACACCTCTGATATCGATTATCTCATCATTGACCACGTAATAGGAACCAATGACGAAACCTTCCATCCCGTCTTCTCCATCCTCTACCGGCACAAGATCCCCCTTGCGCAGGTTAAAGTCGATCCATTTGCGGTAATTCCGGTTATAGATTATTCCGTTTTCCTCAAGCAAAGAGGGGAAAGAAGACGTATTGGTCTGCATGTCAAAGCAGTTCAATTCCGTCATCAGATGATCGCCGTCATTCCATGTTTTATTGATACTGACCTGCTTGTCGACATGGAAGACTTCATCTGTGACGTAATCATAATACTCATCGACCACGTTCCAGATTTTACCCTCCTCAAACAATTTTGAATAAGCATTCTCACCCCCGGTCTCGGCACTTGCTGTCAAAGTCGACATGACAACGACCAATCCTGTAAATAGAATCCCGAATTTTTTCATTTGTTATTTAAATTAATTAAATTGTGCCGGAAATACCGGTCAACCGAACAATTTCACTTTGCAATAGCTAATGACAAATTTAGCCTTCCGCATTGCAAAGATAATCAATTCAATTGACATTTGTCAACAAATATGCTGCAAAACATAAATCAGCACACCTACAGCTACCGACAGAGGGACCGGCAGTTGCAGGAGGAGTTGTATGAGAGCGGGAGGGGGCGGTTATTTGCGGGCGAGGAGGGAGGCGAGGGTTCGCATTCCTTCGGTGGCGGGAGCCTTTATGACGTGCACTCCGGGGATGGCCGAGGTGTCGGCGGGGGCGGGGTCTATGTAGTATATGGGGGTGCCGGGGCGTACGCATTGTATCAGGCCGGCGGCGG
>CAMWRV010000040.1 GCA_947176745.1 uncultured Muribaculaceae bacterium | reverse complement strand
ATTATCTATCGTGAGATTTTCATGTCTATCAGGGGCGATGCAAAACTGAACCAAACCGATACTGAACCGATACAAACTGAACAGGATACCCAGAAAACTACCCAGAAAACTACCCAGAAAATTTTGGATTTGATAGCGCACAATCCATATATAACAAGAAACGAAATAGCGATTGAGTGCGCTGTAACGCCTGATGCAATTAAATTGCAAATAAAAAAACTAAAAGATAAAGGGATAATCCGTCGTGTAGGCGCAGACCGAGGTGGTTATTGGGAGATAATCAATCATTCATCGTAGGTTGCGATTTTTTCGTATAGTTGCATGTGGTAATCTTGTAAAAATGGGGGAGAGTGACAAAATTAGCCAAATACTTTTGGGGGACAGTGTCATTTTAGGATTGCATTTTCTGCACTTTCTGCATTATTGCTTTCCTCGGAATTTCTTTTGCTCGGCTTCAAAGGCTTCTATGAAGTGAATCTCGACTGGGGAGAGTTGATATTGGGTACGTTCGCGGAATTTATACGCCGGAAGCACCCCAACGTGCGATGAGCAAGATCCATTTATCAAAATCAATAAACTCTAAAATATATACCGCCATTTAATCCGTCATAATTTGACTGAACATATAGCGGTATATTTTGACTGTCAGAGGGAGCGGAGCATCTTGTCGATGCACTTCAATGGCATCCGTTCAGACAAGACTTCTGAGATATGATTCGGTAGTTGTTCCCGATTCCAGGCAGAGTTTTTTGTGCAGTCGGTATTTCATTGACTCTACTGTTCTGGCAGATCTGCATGTTATAGCTGCGATCTCCTTGGTCGATATGGCCATGACTATGAACGCGCACATCCTGACCTCACCTTTCGACAGATCCGGATGGCGTGCATACAGCGCCCGCAGGAAAGAGGGATGCATGTTGCCGAAACATGTCATGAAATCATCCCATAAGTTCCGGCTGACTTCCATCGACTTCTGTATATCGTTTATTTTACGCCGACGCATATTTCCGTCTAATGTAGGATCACATCCGATACGGGCTATCTCCCGCATCGCTTCATTTGACTGAGCCAACTGAAGCGACAGATGCAGAGGCGATAAATCGGTTGTCATAACGCTTTGCCGCTCTTCCGGAGTCTCGGCATCGCCAGTGTTATCTCCCGCATCGCCCGCCATTTCCCTGCGGGTTCGCTTTCTGCGTTTCATGATAAAGACGCATGCGACAATGCTGCAGGCTCCCGCAATGCACGCAATAATAACCGTCATACGCTGTGTCTCGCTCTGTATGCATTCACGTGACAGAGAGCCGGTAAGTTTCTTTTCATACCCGGCAGTTATGTCAGGGCCGTCTTGCCATAGCACTGAATCCATTCCGTTGTAAAATTTCTCATGTGCTTCATACGCCTCCTTATACCGTCCGGCGCCGTACAGTGCCCGCGCAAGAACTCCGTAGGCGGCCGCATTGACATGTCTTATTCCTCCGGTCTCTGTGAGATGCAGAAGTTTGCGGCACGTATCCGAAGCCTCTTCGTAACGGCCGAGATCCACAAGGAGTCCGGCATAATTATGTAGGGCATAAAGACGGTTGATCGAAGGTCCGGATGCGGCAAGATATGACTTGTAGTACTCTTCGGCCATCTCCGGTTCGCCCATTCGTCCATATAGTTCTGCCATGCCCATGTCTATCAGAAGACGCGTTTCCGTGCTCGTCCTGTATGAAGACGCTTTCTTCAGTTCTGCAAAAGCCTCCTTGTATCTGTCGGCATCAAGACAGGCCGAACTTTTCTCTAAGTGCAGTCTCGCCAAAAGGCTTGTATCTTTTCTTCCCGAACGGGCCATCACTCTTTCGACCTCTGAAAAAATCGAATCGCTTTTCCGGATCTCTCCGGCCAGACGGTATATGCGTGCAATCAGAAAATAACTGTCGGCCTTTTCATATTCGAGCGAGTCTTCGACTTCCATTCCCACTATGTCGGCAAGATTGTCGAGAGCCTTGGAATAATCACCTCTGGCCTGATGGCAGTATGCGAGATTGTACAGCACATTTATCCTGTCGCGCGGCGAGAGTCCGGATTTGTCCGCGACTGACGACAAAACCGCTATCGCCTCTCTGTATCGTCCTTTTTTCATCAAGGTCTCGATTTTTTCACGACGCAAAGACTCCGACAGAACGGGCATAGGCGCTTCGGATCCTTCCGGTCCCGAACATGACAGGACCGACATCAGGACCGCTAATACGGCAACGCCGGCCAATAAAATTCTGAGTTTACACTGTACCAATAAAATAATCCGTTTTACGCTCCAAATTTAAACAAAAAAAAACCAGCTTCCAAAAAAATGTATGAGATAGTTCGAAAAATCATGTCGCTCTGCATCGGCTCGTAACCGATTCGGATCATCATTACTATTTTATTGAGAAACACACTTTTATACAAATTGCAGTATAAAATACGCATACTGCATATGCCATATAGTGAATATGGAGTAGCAGAATATTTGGAGAAACAGCAGTGACAATCTAATTTTGCGTCAGGCATCTGTTATGCGTACACCGTGTACGGAGTTCATACGGCATCGCAATTCTCCATGCCTCTTGCAATTATGCCGAATTAGGGAGAATTAGACCCCATCCCACAAAAAATGTTAAAGCAGGGGTCTTATAGGCAAAACCTGATCATTACAAGAGTTACTTATGAAAAAAATTTCTCTACTGTTTGCGGCGTTAGCCGCGTTCGTACAGTTCTCTGCGACAAAAGCCGCAGGGGCCGAAGTCCGGGTAACGCTGGATTTTTCATCCGACGAGTTCACTGCCAAGAACTTCTACATCTACAACGAAGACCTTTTCCTCGGTGGATCCGTATCAAAATATCTCGGTGAAGATGGAAAGACAATAACTCTTACCGATCTGGCTCCGGGCACATATACTGTCTTCGCTTCTTTCGAGGAAATAGCAACTCACTACTACACGGGCTGGGCCAAATACTACGTTTTTGCAGAAGACCAGGAACTCGCCGGAGGATCGGAAATCACACTGTCGGTCTCAGACTGTCGGAACAGGTTTATAGGTCGGTCATATCTGCCCGGAGGAGAGGTTGCAGAACTTGACAATTATCTTTACGACCCTTCCGGAAGCGGCGAATACTCGTTTGTAGAGGGAAACATCGACAAACTATATGTGCAGACCACCATCTATGACTCTAAGTATGACGCGTATATCGTCAGCTCGGTAACCGGATGCGGCACTTACAATATGGATAATTATTATGCAGAAGGCATAAACTGGCGACTGGAAGAAAAGGAGAATTTCTATATCAACGACATTTCCGACCGTTTTGTCATCTGCCAGCAACGACAGAACTACACCGGCGACGGCCTTATGGCAACTTCGGCATTCTCAAAAGGTCTCTCATGTCTCTCTCTTGAAAATGTCGGCACTGAATATGTGTCGGTATCGGAAAAATTCGCGCACACCCCTGCTTTCGACGTATATGGAGGAGAGGGAACGATGCAGCAGAACAGTTGCTTCGGCTACGGTGACACATCTTACTTCCCCCACTGGATGCTGCCGTGGGCAATGGATGCAACTCCTTCGACGCTGCATTACTCCGCGTCTGCCAACGCGGCTGATTTCCCCGAGATTCACCCGATGTACGGATTCTCGCTCAATGATGTCCGCCACGAGTATACCGACTACGTGCTAAAAGGTCAGCGCATGGTCTTCTCCGGCACAGATGGAGCATATGTGTTCTCCAATTTCTCAAGCCCGTCAGAAGTATCCGGAATAATTGCAATCGGACCTGACGGCAACGAAATATATGCCGAATATCCCGGACATCCGCTCCTTAGTGTGCCTTTCGACTGCTCCGGAGGATATACATACGGAAATTCAGCGCCTGTCAACACTGTCAACCCGCAGATATATAAAACCGAATCGGGGTTTGTTACTGCCTTTGCACCTGAATATCATGGACTGATGGGAGAAATTCGCGAAGCTGACCTTATTGACATTGTTCCTGTGGCATGTCTGAACGGAGTTGAGACTGCCGATCGCGAATCATGGAATGCTTTCTGGAGCAATATACCCTCTGATCCGACTTCCGACCGTTATACAGCCCGGTTCGCCAATGCATCAAATGTATGCGTTGATGGCATGAAAGGTTTTAACCGCACTGATCTGGAGTTCTGCTACAGTGGAGACGATCCCTGTCCTCCGGTAATCCAGGCATTCCAGCTGCGTGATACCGAAAACTGTATCTCTCAACATTTCAATACCATCGAGTCAGCAAGGGTCTACATATGCGTTGCCGACTATGAATGGGGAGAAAATGACGAAGCCGTGACATACATTTACGAATCAAGACCGGTGACCATGAAGGTCGAGATCGCGCTCCATGGCGCGGAGAATCCCGAATGGATCGACATTCCTGTCGATAACATCAGCGAATATGACAACTTGGCCGGATACGGACGTTTCTTCGCATGCAACGGTCAGGATGTGACCGCTGCGACAAAGGCCGGATGGTACGATATACGTATCACCGTTACAGATATGGCAGGCAACACCAATGTTCAGGAATTCGGGCCCGCGTTTGAACTCGAGCAATCAAGCGGCATGAATACTCTCCCTGCATATGATCCCGCGAATGATAACATGGATTCTGCAACAGTCTGGAGAACCTATGGCATAGATGGTGCTTTTGTAAAGGAAATGACTGGATCCGCATTCGACACCTCCGGCCTGAATCCCGGCATATATATCATCCGCATCTCCTCTTCTGCCGGAGAAAAGACCATGAAAATATCCGTAAAATAACCGGAAATACCGACCATCTGCTGACACACATTCTTTTTCATGTAAGTAGGATCCTCTCCACCGGCTCGCCTACCGACCGCAGCAGTATGAAGCGGATCTCTCCTGCCTTCGGATTCTTCTTGTCGCGGGCCATGAGCGCGTCGAGTTCACCGGCGGCCTCTTCTCCGAACGGCAGCGGACTGTAGTAGCGGTCGAGTATCTTCTCCTTGTATTCTGCCACCATCGCGGCGGGGAAGCCCTCGAGGTCGCGGCTCAGTTCAAGTGCCTTCAGCATTCCGTGAGCCACTGCCTCGCCGTGGCTTATCGGAGTTCCCTGCGCGGCGGCATATGACTCGTAGGCGTGCCCGGCGGTATGGCCGAGGTTGAGTATGCGGCGCAGTCCTTTCTCCGTCGGGTCGAGTCTGACGATCTCCTCCTTGGCTGCGGCGGCGAAACGCATGGCTCGCGACAGAACCTCACGGTCGTGCAGCGCGTCGTCGCGCAGAAGCGTCTCATAGACTTCCCGGTCGCAGAGCAGAGCCATCTTGACGATCTCGGCAAACCCCGACCTCAGCTCGCTCTCCGGGAGCGTGGCGAGCACCTCCGGCGAGACCACGACTCTCTCCGAGGGGGCAAATACGCCGACTTCGTTCTTGAGTCCCATGAAATCGACTCCTGTCTTGCCGCCGATCGCGGCGTCGGCCACGGCAAGCAGCGTCGTAGGCACGTTGATGAACCTTATGCCGCGCTTGAACGTGGCGGCAGCGAATCCGCCGAGATCGGTCACTACGCCGCCCCCTAAATTGATCAGCAGACTGTTGCGTGTCGCTCCCGACGCGCCGAGCCATTCCCATATTCCGGCTGCTGATTCTATGCTCTTCGTCTGCTCGCCGGGTGCGACTTCACGGATTCCGCTGATTCCGGGTATCCGGGCGATCACATCTCCGAGCGCCGAGGTCACATTGCTGTCGGTGAGCATGAACACCCTGTCGGCGCGTGACGCGGATATCAGTCCGGACAGGGTGTCGGCAAGCGAACCGGTGTAGATGACCCGGCTTCCGTCAGCCCCCGACACGTATCTGTCGGCCTCCTGTTCGAGAAAGTCTGCAAAAGCATCCATCGAGGGGAAGATCATGTCGGCGCCCTCGCGCTCGAATTCCTCGCGGGGTATGGGGCCGGTGGTGACGGCTATGGTCAGGCATCCCGCCGCCTTGCCGGCGCGGACTCCTAACGGAGCGTTCTCGATGACTATGCATTCCTCAGGCGCGGCTCCGGCTATGGCCGCACCTTTCAGGTATGGTTCGGGGTCAGGCTTGCCGTGTGTCACGTCATGTGCTGTGACCCTGCTTCCGGGCGGGAACACACCCGGATAGTCGCTGCCGAGACTTTCGAGCAGGCTTGCCTGTCCGCTTCCGGTCACAAGCACGCGGCGCATTCCGGCGAGCCGCAGGGCGGCGGTCATGCGGTCCGCGCCGGGCATCGGGCACGCCGGACCTGCCTCTCGGAAGTTACGGCTTTTTATCTCGTAGAGTTCTTTGATGCGCTCCGGCTCGCAGTCGCGGCCGAAAGCTCGCCGATAGAGCTGGTTGACTGTGGCCGCGCCTGTCATTCCCTCGTAGAGGTAGAATTCCTCGCGCGTGCATTCCACGCCTATCCCTTCCATCATCCGTTTCCACGCGAGCGTATGACCCGGCATCGAGTCATATAGCACTCCGTCCATATCGATCAGCGCGGCGCGACGCCCCGCGAAAATATTCTCTTTTCTATCTGTCATCTCTGTGTATGTTTCAACGTCCCGCCTCACGGAATGTCTGCCATGTGGCGGAACGTCTGATCATGTTCATCATTTGAATAACGCGAATTTGCGACTTTTTTTGTAATTTTGCAGATATGTCAGTTTTCAAACGCCCATCTGCCCTTGTCGCGGCCATCGTGACCATTCTCTCCATCCTCCCCGCATGCAGCGGAGGCAGGAGTGTCGATCCGTTCGACACGATCGGGAGCACGCCCGCGCCCTGGGATCTCATAGACGAGGACGGCTCACCCGCCCCGCCTCAGTCTGCTCCCGTCCGTCCGTCAGCCGACACAGCCGGGCTGCCAGCAGACACCGCCGCACACGAGACGGCGAAACCCGCCCGGCTCAGCCGCTACAACCGCATCGGGCGTCTCCACGAGATTTTCAACGACTCCAACCGATACCAGTATGCAGCCGGCGAACGCATCGGCATCGCGCCGATCACAGGCATCGCCGACGCCTACTATACGCGCCGCCCTCTGATCAGAATCGAGTCCTGCCGCTGGTATGACCTCGACACGCTTACGCACTCCATGCCTTATCTCGTGCCGGAAGCGGCTTCACTTCTGGAGACCATCGGCAGGAACTTCGCCGACTCGCTGCGCCGGCTCGGAGCCGAAGGTCACAAGTTCCGCGTCACAAGCGTGCTGCGCACATCGCACTCGGTCAAGAGGCTGCGCCGTGTCAACCGCAACGCCACCGACTCCTCGACCCATCAGCTCGGCACGACGTTCGACATTTCGTACGCGCACTTCAACCATGACGGCAAGTCGCCGCAGATCAGCGACGAGCAATTGAAGTATGTGCTCGCCGAAGTCCTGCTCGACCTGCGCCGCCAGAACCGGTGCATGGTCAAGTTCGAGCGAAAGTCGCCTTGTTTCCATATCACGGCCACCGGCCTGTAACATTTACGGCTCATGGTTGTTATAACTTACGGAACATTAACCCACAGTGATTGACAAACAAATGTATATAAACCCAGAAATATTATGGATAAATTAAGTTATGCCTGGGGTCTCGCCATGGGACGCCAGCTGCAGGGAATGGGAATGAAAGAACTCGGCATCGATGATTTCAAGGATGGCGTGAAGTCTGTATTCGACGGCTCCGAACCCGCCATGAGCGTCGAGGAGGCACAGAAAATGATTCAGGACTATCTGAACGACCTCCAGAAGAAAGCCGAGGAGACTGCAAAAGCCGCCGGCAAGCAGTTCCTTGAGGAGAACAAGAAGAATGCCGACGTAAAGGAGACCGCTTCGGGTCTGCAGTACGTGGTCGAGAAGGAGGGCGAGGGTGCCAGCCCTGCCGCAACCGACGAGGTGACCGTGCATTATACAGGGCGTCTGCTTGACGGCACAGTGTTCGACTCAAGCGTGAACCGTGGCGAGCCCGCTACATTCCCGCTCAACCGCGTGATCCCCGGATGGACCGAGGGCGTGCAGCTCATGAAGGAGGGCGCGAAATACACTTTCTTCATCCCCTCCGATCTGGCTTACGGCCCGCAGGGAATCCCCGGCGCCATCCCGCCCCACTCGACTCTCGTGTTCGAAGTTGAACTCATCAAGGTAATCAAGAAATAAGTCATGAAGAAGATCAATATGCTGGCCGCCGGTCTGCTGGCCGCCGGCGTGGCTCTCGCCACAGGCTCCTGCTCGTCGGGTGCAAAATCGGACTCCGACACCGTCGATACTCCCGTATTCACCGAGGAGTCTCCCGAACTCGCTCCGGCTCCGCTCGACTCGCTTGCAGCGATTTTCTCCGATCCCGCCAAGGCGTCGGCGACTGCCACCGACTCTACCTACGCCACCACTGCGTCAGGACTGAAATACATGATTCTCCGCAAGGGTGACGGCAAGAGTCCGACGGCCACCGACAATGTGACTGTCAATTATTCGGGACAACTGCTTGACGGCACTGTGTTCGATTCGAGCTACGACCGCGGCGAACCGGCCACTTTCCCGCTCAACCGCGTGATTCCGGGCTGGACCGAGGGTCTGCAGCTGATGAAGGAGAACGGCAAGGCTGTCTTCTACATTCCGTCGGCTCTCGCATATGGCGAGCAGGGTGCGCCGGGTGCTATCCCGCCCAACTCCGACCTGATCTTCACTGTCGAACTCATCAAGGTCAACTGATCATGACACACTCTTCAAAGACAATCGCCGCGGCAATGGCCGCGACGGTTGTCATATCTTTTTTGCTGCTCCCCTCCTGCCGCGGACGAAGAATGTCTGACATGCAGCCGACCGGCGACACTGTCGAGGTCGTGATCGGGGGCGACTCCGCAACTGACGCATCTGCCAACGACTCCATACCCGACAGGATATGAGAATAGGAATTCCCTCTTTTCTGGCTGTCGCGCTTGCCGCGCTCTCCTCTTGCTCGCACGGCGATGATGCCGCGAAATCCGGACTCGAAGGTCTGTCGCAGGGCGATTCTCTGCTGTATTATTACGCGCAGATGCGTGCCCATGAATACTGGCACGAGGCCGACAACGACACCTCGATGCGGAGCCGGCACCAGAGAGAGCTTTTTCTCGAAGGGCTGCGGGCCGGCATCGATGCGGTCAGGGAAAAAGAGGATGACGCCAACTACAACCGGGGCGTGCGACTCGGCGTGCGCATGGCCATGAACATGCTTGAGTTCGAACGCACCTACGGCGTGAGTCTTGACCGCGATGTCCTGACCGGCAGTTTTTCCGAAGCTCTGAGAGGAGACAACGACATTCCGGAACTTGAGTATCAGAAACGGTTCTACGACCTGCTCGGCCGGATGAAGTCGCAGCTGCGGACCCGCGATCTCGAGAAGTCGCACATGACTCTGGTCGAGGAAGCCCGCGAAAATCACCTGTCGAAGCTTGCCGACAACCTCTACTTCAGGCTCGACCGGAAAGGAAGCGGTCCCTACGTCCGCCACGGTGACGCCGTCTACGTCACCGTCTCTTTCCGACGCGCCCACGGCGAGGATCTCGGCATCCCCTCTCCCGGCATGGTCACTGTCGGTGCTCCCGGAATGCCCGAAGTGCTCGGCCTGGCATATTCCCGCCTCAACAAGGGGGCTTCGGGAATTTTCGCCACCACGGCGGAGGCGCTGTTTGCATCCCGCACCGAGATTCTCGGTCTGCGCCCATCCGATGTGATCATAATGACGATCACTCTCAACGACATTGTCGCCGATCCGGAGTCTGAGACCGAGACGCCCGACGACTCCGTGCCCGCTCCCGTATGAACCGCGGCTTCCCGCCGCATAACCTTTTTTCTTATGAATGTCAGACCCAAAAAGAACCTCGGACAGCACTTCCTCAACGACGAGCACATCGCGGCGCGCATAGCCGCGACAATCTCGGCCGAATCGCTCCCCGCCGACCGCGCGGAATGGGGTTCGATACCTGTCATGGAGGTAGGCCCCGGCATGGGCGTGCTGTCGAAATACCTGCTGGAGTCAGGACGCGAGGTGGCCGCCGTCGAACTCGACTCGGAGTCAGTGGCGTATCTCGCGCACGCATATCCGTCGCTGCGCGTGGTCGAGGCCGACTTCCTGAAGCTCGACCTGCATTCGGTCTTCGACCGCCCGTTCGCACTGATCGGCAACTATCCCTACAACATCTCGTCGCAGATCTTCTTCAAGGTTCTCGACAACATCGACATGATTCCCGTCGCGGCCGGCATGCTCCAGAAGGAGGTGGCCGAACGCATCTGCAGCGGTCCGGGGTCGAAGGTCTACGGCATCCTGTCGGTGCTGCTTCAGGCATGGTATGACTGCGAATATCTGTTCAATGTCGAGCCGCACGTGTTCACTCCCCCGCCGAAGGTGAGGAGCGGCGTGCTCAGGCTCACCCGCAACTCGCGCGAGTCGCTCGGCTGCGACCCGGTCTTTTTCAAGAAGGTCGTGAAGACCGCGTTCGGGCAGCGGCGCAAGACAATACGCAACTCTCTGGCTTCCATGCTTCAGCCGGGATCGCCCGCGCTCGACTCGCGGTTCATGTCCGAGCGCCCGGAACGCCTCTCTGTCGAAGACTTCATCGAACTCACCAACCTTATCAAACCTGCACAATCTTGACCGCCTCGGGCGGGCAAGACCCCATCCCACAAAAATGAGAACGCTTAAAAATCTTCTTCCACTTCTTTTTTTCTCTCTTATCGCCACTCCTCTCTCAGCCGCCGACAGCACGGGGTTCAGGATCACCCCTACGGCCCGCGCGCTGTTCGACGCCGCCGCCTACCTGCCTCAGGAAGACGGATTCACTCCGGGAGTCACATGCCCCGACGTGCGTCTGGGCGCGAAGGCTGTCTTCGGCGATTTCGAGGCGCGTGCCGATGTCTCCTACAGGTTCGGCAAGCTCTATCCCGCCGACATATACCTGAAATGGACCATCAATCCCAATTCATTCCTCAAGGGTGGGTTCTTCGTCCATCAGTTCGGACTCCAGAGCGCCACCGGAGCGTCTGACAAGATCTCGATGGAGGAACCTGTGGCGCAGTCGGCTTTCGGCGAGAACCGTCTGCTCGGAGCTATGTACGTATGGCACGGCAAGGCCGTGCATTTCGCCGGCTCTCTCTTCGCGCAGAGCGACGCGATGACCAAATATGCCAATGAGCTGGGCCGCACCGGAGTCGGTGCGACTGCCCGCGCCGCATGGCATCCGGTCACCGAACGCGGCAATATATTCCAGATCGGCACGAGCGGACTGATCCAGACCGCGGCCTTCAGCGGCGACACGCAGAACCCGGTCTCGACATTCAAGGCCCCGTTTCCCACAAAGGTGTCGAACGTCAGTTGCCTGTCAGCCGAGGTCGATCATGTCAGATCGATATTCAAGCTGACTCCCGAGGTGCTATGGTCGAAGGGCCGCGTGGCGGCCGAAGGACAGTTCTATTATCTCAACGTGGCGCGACGCGACGGCCTGCACTCTTTCAGCGGTCTCGGATGCTATGCCATGGCCCGGGTGCTGCTGAACCGGGGCGCGGCTTATTCTTATTCCTCTCAGAGCGGATACCTCGCCACGCCCGGACCCAAAAGCTGGGAACTCGTGGCCGGCTACAGCTACGCCGATCTCGACGACACGGCGGCAGCCATCTTCGGCGGCCGAGCCAACAGTGCCTCGCTCACAATGAACTACTATATCAACCGTTATATCACATGGAGGGTCAACTACTCATACACCGACCGTCCGCGCTCTACAGGGCTGCCCTCAAGGCACGCCAACATATTCCAGACCCGCATCCAGTTCATTTTCTGAAACAGGTAGCGGACCATCATTTGAAAAACTGAAAGATTACTGCAAATGAAGAATATTCTCATCACCGGCGGAGCCGGTTTCATCGGATCGCATGTCGTAAGACTGTTTGTCAACAAGTATCCCGACTATCATATCGTCAATCTCGACAAGCTCACATATGCCGGCAATCTGGCCAATCTGCGCGACATCGAAGACCGGCCCAACTACACGTTCGTCCGCGCCGACATCTGCGACTTCGACATGATGCGCCGCATCATCGAGGAGCACCGCATCGACGGCATTATCCATCTCGCAGCCGAGAGCCATGTGGACCGCTCGATCCTCGATCCGTTCACTTTCGCACGCACCAACGTGATGGGCACCCTGTCGCTGCTCCAGGCCGCAAAAATCTACTGGGAATCTCTTCCGGAAGGCTACGAGGGGAAACTCTTCTACCACATATCGACCGACGAGGTTTACGGAGCTCTCGAACTCACCGACCCCGAAGGCATCGAGTCTCCTTTCACCACCACGGCATCGTCGTCGGAACACCATCTGGCTTTCGGCCGCGAGTTCTTCCTGGAGACCACAAAATACAACCCGCATTCCCCCTATTCGGCGTCGAAGGCGTCGAGCGACCATTTCGTGCGTGCTTATCATGACACCTACGGCATGCCGACTCTTGTCACAAACTGCTCGAACAATTACGGCCCATATCAGTTCCCCGAGAAGCTGATCCCGCTGTTCATCAACAATATCCGCAAAGGGAAACCGCTCCCCGTCTACGGCAAGGGAGAGAACGTGCGCGACTGGCTTTTCGTCGAAGACCACGCACGCGCCATCGACCTGATTTTCCACAAGGGAAAACCTGCCGAGACTTATAACATCGGCGGCTTCAACGAATGGAAGAACATCGACCTGATCCGTGTGGTGATCCGCACCGTCGACCGTCTGCTCGGCAACCCCGAGGGACACTCCGAACGGCTCATAACATATGTCACCGACCGCAAGGGGCACGACATGCGCTACGCCATCGACTCGCGGAAACTTCAGGCCGAACTCGGCTGGGAACCGAGCCTCCAGTTCGAGGAGGGAATCGAGAAGACCGTCAGATGGTATCTCGACAACCAGGAGTGGATCGACAACATCACCTCGGGCGACTACGAGAAGTATTACGACCGCATGTACGGCGACAGATAAGACCCTTTGTCGGCGCGGCTCGGCCACCTGCCGCGCCGACAGGACAAAATAGAAAAAGGTCGACTCACGTCGACCTAATTTCTTAATTAAAACAACAATAACAACTTTTTCAGAACGCTTATAGCAGTATAACCTTATATCATTTAGATAGTTTTTCAAACCTTACGTCATTATAACATCGCCACGGCGCGAAAGGTTTGACCGCAATGCGTTTTTTTTGAAAAATTTTTTATCTCCCGCATGAAAGAGCTGATCAACAAGTATGTATGGATCGTCGACACGCTGTCGAGATATGACCGGCTGTCGCGCGCCGAGATCAACGAGCTGTGGCAACGCTCGGCCTACGGCGACGGAAACCCCATGCCCGAACGCACGTTCTATTATTACCGTCGGGGCATCGAGGAGAATTTCCATATCGACATACTCTGCGACAAGGCGGGGAAATACTATATCGATCCGGGGCAGCGGAAGCAGAACCGGGCCGTCACCAACTGGCTTCTCGAATCTTATGCCGCCAACTCGGCGATGAAGGAATCGGCCATTCCGGCCGACCGCGTGTCGGTGGAGGATGTGCCCTCGGCCCGCGAGTTCCTGCCGCTCGTGCTCGGCGCGATCGGAGACTCGTCGAAACTGCGGTTCACATATGCCGGATTCTCGCGCGTGCTCCCCGAGAAGGATATCGTGTTCCACCCCTATTTCGTGAAGCGATACAAGCAGCGGTGGTATATGATCGGACTTAAGGAGAAGTCGAACGACATACGCACCTACGCGCTCGACCGCGTCAAGGAGATGACCACCGTGAGCGGCAATTTCGTCATGCCCGACATTACGCCCGAACCCTTCTTCTCCAACCTGATCGGAGTGACCGACTCGAAAGGGAAGGTGCGCGAGGTGCGCATCATGACCACTCCGGTGCAGGCGAAATATTTCCGCGCCCTGCCGTTTCACGCAACCCAGCAGGAGACTATCCACGACAAATATTCCATTTTCTCCTACCGGCTGAAGCTCAACTATGAGCTTGTGCATGAGCTGATCGGCTTCGGAAGCTCGCTCAAGGTGCTTGACCCGCCTGAACTGGTGGCTATGGTATCGATGGAGCTGAGAGAGACTCTTGAACTCTATTCCTCTCCCGGAGCGACTCCGGGCTCACGACAACAATAATCACTCTCCCGACGTTTCAAAAACTGAATGACTCATCAAGGGGGTATCCCCCGTAAAACATATATCCACATGGCCGACTCAAATTTCATAGATTACGTCAAGATTCTCTGCCGCAGCGGCAAGGGGGGCGCCGGAAGCCGCCACTACCACCGCGCCAAGTACATTCCCAAAGGTGGCCCCGACGGGGGTGACGGTGGCCGCGGAGGCCACATAATACTTCGTGGCAACGGCCACATGTGGACTCTGCTTCCGCTCAGATTCCAGCGCCATGTCTTCGCCACCGACGGCCAGAGCGGCGGCGCGGGCCGCAGCCACGGCAAGGATGGCGAGGACCGAATCATCGAGGTTCCCGTCGGAACCGCAGTGTTCGATGCCGAGACCGGAGCGTTTCTCTGCGAGATAACCGCCGACGGAGAGGAGATCAACCTGCTGCGAGGCGGCAAGGGGGGACTCGGCAACTGCCATTTCGCCACATCGACCAACCGCGCGCCCCGATACGCGCAGCCCGGACAGCCGGCAATAGAGAAAGCCGTGGTGCTTGAGCTGAAACTGCTCGGCGACGTCGGTCTCGTCGGTTTTCCGAATGCCGGAAAGTCGACTCTGCTGTCGGCGCTCTCCGCCGCCAAACCGAAGATCGCCGATTATCCTTTCACCACCATGGAGCCGTCGCTCGGCATTGTAGGCTATCGCGGCGCACAGTCGTTTGTCATGGCCGACATCCCGGGCATAATCGAAGGCGCGTCTGAGGGGAAAGGTCTCGGTCTCCGGTTCCTGCGCCACATCGAGCGCAACGCCGTGCTGCTCTTCATGGTACCGGCTGACTCCGACGACATTAAGAAGGACTATGAGGTGCTGCTCCGCGAGCTCCACGAGTTCAACCCCGACCTCTCCGACAAGAGCCGCGTCCTGGCCGTATCGAAGTCTGACATGCTCGACGACGAGCTGCGCGAGGAGATCGCCCGCACCCTTCCCGACGACCTTCCGACTGTGTTCATCTCAGCCGTGACCGGTCAGGGTCTCACCGAACTCAAAGACATTCTCTGGCGCGAGATCAACTCAGAGGAGAACAAAAACAATTTCACCATAACCCACCGTCCGCTCGACCCGCGCCGCCGCGTGGAGGAGGAAGACAATTTCATCTTCGAGCAGGAACCTGTCGATGAAGATGAACTTCTGCTTGAGACCGACGAGGACTGGGAAGATGAGTTCTGGGACGAGGAGTCTTCGGTAAACAACTGACGCCCCGATGGAAAAACTCCGAATCGACCTCGACGGCATTATACGCGCCCGGGCCGGAGGGTGGAAGGCCCGCATGATTCCGCGACCCCTCACTTACGCGCTCGAACGCTTGATTCACCAGACCGAACTCAACGCGATGCTCGACGCCACGTGGCCGGCCGAGGGCACGGCTTTCGCCGACGCGCTCTATGCCCACCTGCGCCTGTCGGTCAGCACGCGGGGTGAAGAGAACATTCCCCCCGAGGGGCGCTTCATCTTCGCCTCAAACCACCCGCTCGGAGGTCTCGACGGCATCGGACTGATCAAGGTGCTCGGCGCCCGATACGGCGACGCAGGCATCAGGTTTCTGGTCAACGACATGCTCATGAATGTCGGGCCGCTGCGCCCGGTCTTCCTGCCTGTCAACAAATATGGCTCGCAGGGCCGCGAGGCCGCACGCGCCATCGCGGCGGCATATGCATCCGACATGCAGATACTGATATTTCCGGCCGGACTTGTGTCGCGCCTTCACCCCGACGGCTCGATCAGCGACCTGGTGTGGCAGAAGTCGTTCATCCAGAAAGCCGTGGAATATCAGCGCGACATCATTCCCGTCAGGTTCGAGGGCCTGAACCGCAGCCGTTTCTACCGCACGGCCTACTGGCGCAAGCGTCTCGGCCTGAAGGTGAACATCGAGCAGGCCATGCTTCCCGCCGAACTTTGTGCCGCACGCGGAAACAGTTATCGCGTCACTTTCGGACGCCCCATATCCTGGCGCACTCTTGCCGACCGTATCGCCGGCGGAGCCTCGCCGGTCGCTCTCGCGGCCGAAATCCGCGCCACAGTCTACGCCCTCTGATCCGAATCTTACACACCTCATAAAACAGAAGAGAGACGCACCAGCCGGCGCGTCTCTCTTTTGTTTTATGAAGGTCAATAAGTAAGTGTTCAAATTTAATTTATACAATATGCGAGCTTGTTTTTTAGGCGATTCCGGTGCGGAGCGAAGGAGCATAGCGGGCTATGCGACTGAGCGACAAGCCGGAAGCGGCAAAAAAGAAGCCGCAGATTGTATAAAAGATTTTTCTGCACTTACTATCGTTTAAATTTGAACACTTACTTATCATTTCACAATCACCTTGTCGGCGTGTCCGCCGGCTACACGGATGTAGACTCCGGGAACGATGCTCGCGGCCTCGATTCTGCGTCCGGCAAGATCAAACCACTTTACCTCGGCTTCATCCGCGCCTACAAGGCTGACGCTGACATACTCTTTATAAATAGTGAAGACCGTAGGCTCGGTGATGTCGGCTGTGAAGAAGCCGTCATCATCACTTTCGATCATCTGATCGTTGGCCAGTACAAACAGATAACCCATGTCATTCTGCTCGGTTACGCGGAAAGACACGCGTGTGCCCGGCAGAACCTCGAAACCTGCCTCCACAATCACGGCAGGAGTTCCAAGATCGACTGTTGCATCGGCCACCCCGCATGTCTCGTCCTCGATTTCGAACTTCACTGCCAGAGGCTGCGGATCTGCCACAGATGTGTAGAGCTTGTAGATTCCGCCGTCGGCAAGAGTCACGCGGAGAGGACTCTCGGCTTTCTCTCCGTCGCAGAAGAGGGTGTGGTCTGCAGTGGCACCGGTGATCGTGAAGCCGTTGCGGCAGTTCTCCGCTGCATTGAATGGAACGGTATTATACCCATCTGAAAGCCCGAACGCGCGGCCTGTATCAGAAGTCAGAGCCAGACCCTCGGTTGCTCTGTCGACATAGACGACACACTCGCTCTCATGCTCCACTTCTCCGGCAACGATGATGACCTCGGCGCCGTCGCGCAGAGAGGTGACGCTATAATAGTATGGCCACGATCCGCTCCGCGTCGCTTCCTTCAACTGCGAATCTGCCGATTCGCGGTAGACCACTGACTTCAGGTCGCCGTTGTCGTCGATATGCTTGATGTAGAAATAGTCGCAGTTGTCTTTGATAGTAACGGTGTTGAGACCATCCTTGAGGCCGTTTACAGGCGTGCCTGTGTTCCAGTTGCCGTTGACAACCTTCACATTGCCGCTGCCTCCAAGTATGCTGATGCTGACGCCTAATTCCTGCGCGCGGCGTGCGTCGACACTTATGATGCCGTCGCCGTTGGCTGTAAACGTCAGAGGGGAATAGGTGGTCATCGACGTGTAGCTTGACCCGGGCAGCGTTATCCTGTTGATGAACCAGTCGCCGGCGTTCGAGTTGTACAGTTCGACCGATGCTCCGGCTGGAGCCTCGAATCTGCCGGCTTCCGGAGTCACTTCCTCTCCGGCCACACGGATCGAGGTCCAGAAATCTTCCGCACCATCCGTATACTCAAGCGTATAGACGTAGCTCTCATCTTCTGGATATTCTACTGTCACGTCTATCACCATGCCGTCTGCAACCTCGATCCAGTATTCTGTGGCGGGGTCTTCCGCGACTCCGTCAACAATCACCGAGTAGAATGGACGGTAATCATCGAACTGCTTGCGGCCAAGAACAAGATACTCTCTGGCTATATTGGGGGAATATGTGAGCACATTCTCTCCGGGACGCAGCGATATGTCCTTACCGTCTGAATAGAAATAGCACTTCACGCCGTCGGCTGTGTCGATATTGAGTGTGACCGTATAATGGTCCACCTCATTGAGCTGCGTAGTGATCGAATAGGGAGGATAGAAATTACCCGAACCGCCGATCTGCACGAATCCACGGTTGCCGGGGGCATAGGCCTGCCCTTCATTGTCGGTAAATGACACAAAACGGTGTCCGTCGGCAGGATAGACCTCGATCAGGTCGTTCTCGGTCACATTGACACGGTTCTCTCCCGGACTCAGCATGGTGCGCCCGCCTCCGCCGGCCGGTGTGTAATACGCATAGCTACCCTCGCTGAGGATGAACACCGGATCTCCCTGCGGAGCCTCGCGCTCGCGGGTGGTGACATTGTAGTATGGAAGAGCCGTGAACGCTGTGATTTCTATATAGTTGCCAAGATACGAATCATCATGGATCTCCACGTCATTGCCGTCGGCGTCGGTGACCCGGTCAAGCACGTAGCCCTCATCGCCGCATATGCGGTAGAAAGGCACCGTACCCGGCATGTCGGGTGAATCCATCGCCATCGGCACGGAGTTGGTCTCGCCGGCCACAAGTGCCTGGTGAAGGGTATACTCATAGGTTCGCTGGTTCTGCTCCAGAACTCTGGCATGACTCCCCTCGGCGAGGTAAATGTCGGTAGTGGGCATAGATGGCGTGCCTGTCGTGGTGACCGTGTACAGATCCTGCATCGAGGCTGTGAAGTAAACCTTATACTGCTCCTTGCCCGACACTCGCGAGACACAGTCGTCTTCGGGCGTGACAGAGATTGTCTCTGCGCCTGGGGCGGGCCAGAGATAGAGAGTACCGCGTCGGTCATATTCAACCGCATTGTCGCCTTCGTCAAGATACTGGTGGAGCACATAGTCATAGGTGGAGAAGTCGTATCGCATAAGAACCGCCGCACAACCCGGTTCAACACGAAAGACTGTGGAGATCTGCTGTGCGTAGGCTCCGAATCCGAGCGAACACAACAGCACCACAAGCATCAGATGGATTTGTTTTCTCATAAACAGATTTTTGTAAGATTTGAATAAGTGAAAATAAAATAAATGCAAATAAGTTTTCAAGCCACGTAATGCCGTCTGCAGTAAATGGCAAGACTTAACGGCAGCAAATATATTCATTTTTTATCGAAAATCCAAATCCCCTTTCAACAAGTCACACTCAGCCGCAAAAACATAGACAGCAGACATCCGCAGAAGTGATTCGGCGTCAGTAAGGCAAGTTGATGCATTTATTTGCGTATTCACTGAATTCTGACTAAATTTGCAGTCGGTTTGGCATGTCCGGATCAAAAGGGCGCCGCACGGTTTCTACAGGGTGGCGGCACCGCCGCACATGCAGTACTGACACAACTAACATTTCAGAAAGTGGATACCAAGTACATCTTCGTGACCGGAGGAGTCGTCTCCTCGCTCGGAAAGGGCATTATCTCAAGTTCTCTCGCCCGGCTCCTGCTCAGCCGTGGCTATCGCGTGACAATCCAGAAGTTCGATCCCTACATCAACATCGACCCCGGCACGCTCAACCCCTACGAGCACGGCGAGTGCTACGTGACTGCCGACGGACACGAGGCCGACCTCGACCTCGGCCACTACGAACGCTTCACCGACATCCGAACCTCGCGCGCCAACAACGTGACGACAGGACGCATCTACCAGACTGTCATCGACAAGGAGCGCCGCGGCGATTATCTCGGCAAGACCGTACAGATCATCCCTCACATCACCGACGAGATCAAACGCAACGTCAAGCTGCTCGGCAAGACCGGCAACTATGATTTCGTCATCACCGAGATCGGCGGTACCGTCGGCGACATCGAGTCGACTCCGTTCCTTGAGGCCGTGCGACAGCTCAAATGGGAACTGGGCCGCGACGCCCTCTTCATCCATCTCACCTACGTGCCTTATCTGAAAGCGGCCAAGGAACTGAAGACAAAGCCGACACAGCATTCTGTCAAACAGCTTCAGAGTGTCGGCATCCAGCCCGACGTGCTCGTGCTCCGCACCGAGAAGGAGATCCCCCCCTCCATGCTCCGCAAGGTCGGCCAGTTCTGCAATGTCGCCCCCGACGCCGTGATCCAGAGTCTTGACCAGCCCACAATTTATCAGGTGCCACTCGGAATGCACGCCCAGCACCTCGACGACATCGTGATCCGCCTCACCGGCGCCGACGCGACGCCAGAACCTGATCTGACTCGATGGAACATGTTCCTCCACAAACTCGCCAACGCCGACAAGGTGGTCAACATCGGACTCGTCGGCAAGTATGTCGAGCTTCAGGATGCATACAAGTCTATCAACGAAAGCCTCATGCAGGCCGCTACTCACCTCGACCACAAGGTCAATATCGTATATATCCACTCCGAGAAACTGACCGAGGCTGATGTCGCCGAAAAACTCGGAGGCATGGACGGCGTGGTCATCGCCCCCGGCTTCGGACAGCGCGGAATCGAGGGAAAATTCACCGCCCTCAGATGGTGCCGCGAGAACGATGTGCCCACTTTCGGCATATGCCTCGGCATGCAGTGCATGGTCATCGAGTTCGCACGCAACGTGCTCGGACTTCATGACGCCAACTCCACGGAGATGGACACCAAGACCCCGCACAATGTCATAGACCTCATGGAGGAGCAGAAATCGATCTCCAACATGGGAGGCACCATGCGTCTCGGTGCCTATGAGTGCTCGCTCAGACCCGGATCGCGCGTCGCCGAAGCTTACGGCACTACCGACATCATGGAGCGCCACCGCCACCGCTTCGAGTTCAACGAGGACTACCGAGAGCGGTTCGAGCAGGCCGGGATGCAGTGCGTAGGCGAGAATCCCGGCACCGGTCTGGTGGAGGTTGTCGAGATTCCCGGCAAACGCTGGTTCATCGGCACGCAGTATCATCCGGAGTACCAGTCGACCGTGCTCCATCCCAACCCGCTCTTCCTGTCGTTCGTGAAGGCGGCCATAGATTTCTCCGACGAAAAACAGTCAAAATGACGCTCCACGCCGATCCCGACACAAGTAAAATAATTCAATCTGACAAAATCATAACACTGACCATTACCCATTATGGATAAAAACACCCTCAACGGCCTTCTGCTCATGTTCGCGGTCTTCGCGCTCTTCATGTGGCTCACGCCGAAGGAACAGACCCCGCAGCAGGACGCTCCGGGTCCCGACGTCACCACCGAGACTCCGGTGGCGACCACGGTCGACGCCCTCTCGCCGACCGAAAAGGACTGGCTCGTGCAGAACATCGCCGCCAACGGCCGCATGAGCGTCGCAGCCGACAGCTCGCGCGTCTATGTGCTCGACCAGAACGGCATGAATCTCACCCTCCGCGGTGACTCTGTGACCGGTACGGTCACTGTCAGCGGACGCAATCTCGTCTGGGCCGATGTCGTGGCCGGCGACATATCGAAGATGACCGTGGCCGAACAGCGCGAGGCTATCGCGAAAGTCCGCGAGGCTTCGGCTTCTCTCGGCAAGTACGGTCGCTTCGCGGCCTTCCTTTCGGGAACTCCGCAGACCGTCGCGCTTGAGAACGATGTGCTCTCGCTCAGCCTCAGCTCGAAATCAGGCTCGATCACCCGCGCCGAACTCAAGAAGTATGACACCGAGTATTCGGCCGACGAGACGAAGGTGTCGAAGCGCAAGGTGGTGATGTTCGAGGGCGACCGCAATACGTTCAATTTCCAGCTCCCGCTGCCGCAGCCCATCGAGACTGCCGACCTCTATTTCACTCCGACGCAGGTCAACGACTCGACTGTGCTCATGGCTCTGCAGCTCGCTCCCGACGCCTACTGGGGAATCGAGTACACGCTGCCCAAAGGGGAGTCTTATGTGGTCCGCATGCGCGTCGTGCAGAAAAACATGGCGGCTCTCGTGCAGTCGAACAACCGCAATCTCGGTTTCTCATGGACCCAGGATCTCGCCCGTCAGGAGCGCGGCCGCATGTTTGAGGAGCGCAATTCGGCACTTTACTACAAGTATGCCGGCGGCTCTGTCGAAAATCTCAGCGAGTCGAAAGACAAGACCGAGGAGCGCAAGGCCAAGATCAGATGGATCGGCTTCAAGAACCAGTTCTTCTCGACTGTCATGATCGCCGACCGTCCGTTCAACACCGCCGACTTCCGCTCGACCGTGCTGCATGGCTCGGATTATCTCAAGAACTTCCAGGCCGAGGCCGTTAGCAACGACTATGACTGGAACTCCCCCAACCCGGCGAACTTCTCGCTCTTCATCGGACCCAACCTCTATCCGCTGCTCTCCGATCTCGACCGGACCGTGATGACCGACGACGACCTTGACCTGACTCGTCTCGTGCCGCTGGGCTGGACGCTGTTCCGCTGGATCAACACGGGCATAGTGATTCCGGTGTTCACTTTCCTCGGAAAGTTCATCTCCTGCTACGGCATTATTATCCTGCTGCTTACGATCTTCATCAAGCTGATTCTCTTCCCGCTCACCTACAAGTCGTTCCGCAGTCAGGCCGTGATGCGTGTGCTCGCGCCCGAGATCAAGGCGATCAACGACAAGTATCCCGGCACCGAAAACGCCATGACCCGCCAGCAGAAGACAATGGCTCTCTATTCGCAGGCCGGTGCCAACCCGATGTCGGGCTGTCTGCCGATCCTGCTCCAGATGCCGGTGCTGATCGCCATGTTCGCGTTCTTCCCCTCGTGCATCGAGCTGCGAGGCCAGAGCTTCCTCTGGGCACATGACCTCTCGGCGCCCGACGCAATCATATCGTGGAGCGGCAACATTCCTCTGATCACGAAGTATTTCGGCAACCACATCTCGCTCTTCTGTCTCCTGATGACGGCCACCAACATCGTCTACACTTATCTCAATTCGCAGAACCAGGCGAACTCCATGCCCGGAATGAAGTGGATGATGTATCTGATGCCCGTCTTCTTCATGGTCTTCTTCAACAACTATGCCGCAGGCCTCTCCTACTATTACTTCCTGTCGCTGCTGATCACCATCATCCAGACCTACGCGTTCCGTTTCTTCATCAAGGACGAGACCGTACGCGCCCGCATGAAGGAGAACGCCAAGAAGCCGAAAAAGAAATCCGGCTTCATGGCGCGTCTCGAAGAGATGCAGCGCCAGCAGCAGGCCATGCTCCGCGAGCAGCAGAAGCAGCAGGGTAAACGCCGCTGACATGAAACAGCTAAGGGCCATAAGGATCATGCTCGCCGCGCTTTTTCTCGTGGCTTCGGCGGCCTGTCTCGTCATCGGGCCGCAGATCCATCCCATGGCCCGCGCCGCAGGCCGCCTTCAGATCCTGCTGTCGGCCGCATCCGTCACATCGGGAGTCACAGTCGTGTGGCTCCTGATTACCTTTTTACTGGGCAGGGTGTATTGCGCCACGGCTTGTCCGATTGGAACATATTCCGACTTATTTCTGCGCCTCAGGCGCAGGATTCCGCGTCTTGACCGCCCTTTCTCCTACCGTCCGCGCCCGAAGCTGTCGTATCATCTCCTGTGGATATACCTGCTCTGCGTGGTGGCCGGAATCATGGCGGTGCCGTTTGTCGTGGAGCCGTGGAACATAGCCCGCAACATGGCGGCCGCCGTCAACCGAGGGGCAATCGCCCCGACGTGGGCCACCATAAGCCTCGGAGCGGCGACCGGAGTTGTCGCCGGCGTTCTCTCAGCTATACTTCTGGCCGTTATCGCGATCCGCAGGGGCCGTGAGTTCTGCTCATGCTGGTGTCCGCTCGGAACCGCGCTCGGGATCGTCCAGGAGCACGCGCTGGCCCACATCGAGATCGATCCCGACAAGTGCATAAGCTGCGGGCATTGTGAGGACATATGCCGCGCGCAGTGCGTCAAGACCGTAAGCCGCTATGTCGATGCTTCGCGCTGCGTGCGCTGCTTCGACTGCGTGGCCGAATGCCCGGCCGGGGCGATTCGCTTCCAGATCAACCGCAACAGACGGCCCGCGACTCCGCTGCTGCGAAAAACCAGACAATCTTCCAAGACATGAGACAATATCTTGATCTTCTCTCCCATATTCTCGACTGCGGCATACGCAAGTGCGACCGCACCGGAACCGGAACGATATCGACGTTCGGTTACCAGATGCGCTTCGATCTTGAGGAGGGGTTTCCTCTGCTCACCACGAAGAAGGTGCATCTCAAGAGCATCATCCACGAATTGCTGTGGTTTCTGAAGGGTGACACCAACGTCCGCTACCTGCAGGAGAACGGTGTGCGCATATGGAACGAATGGGCAGACGCCGACGGATCGCTCGGTCACATCTACGGCTATCAGTGGCGGTCATGGCCCGATTACGACGGCGGCTCGATCGACCAGATATCGCAGGCCGTACACGACATCGTCAACAACCCCGACTCGCGGCGAATCATCGTCAGCGCGTGGAATGTGGCGGATCTCGACCGGATGAATCTTCCTCCCTGCCACGCCTTTTTCCAGTTCTACGTGGCCGACGGGCGTCTATCGTGCCAGCTCTATCAGCGCAGCGCCGACTGTTTCCTCGGGGTGCCTTTCAACATCGCGAGCTATGCGCTGCTGACCATGATGATGGCTCAGGTGTGCGGTCTGCGTCCAGGAGACTTCATCCACACTCTCGGCGACGCACATATCTACACCAACCATCTCGATCAGGTGCGTCTTCAGCTCACCCGCGAGCCCAGAGCTCTGCCGCGCATGAGGATAAACCCCGCAGTCAGCTCGATCTTTGACTTCGGGTATTCCGATTTCTCTCTCGAAGACTACGATCCATGGCCAACGATCAAGGGCACGGTCTCTGTCTGACAGGCCTGACCCGCAAACGGATCTCGGCATCCGCCGGTATACAGCAGAGGGGTGCGGCATCAGTGCCGCACCCC
>CAMWRV010000039.1 GCA_947176745.1 uncultured Muribaculaceae bacterium | reverse complement strand
AGCGAATAGATCCGCAATATTTTGTAAATTCGCACTAGCTTGTTTAATCTGCGGCTATCCTATTACTGTGAGATGTCTTCACTTTTTCAAAAAAGTTACCTGCAGTTCTGGCATTACCGAAATGCTGATCCCGCATACAGTAAAGTTTACGGAAGTATTCAAGAGCCGCCTCATAGGCATCGTCCAATAATTTAAACTGCTCTTTTTTTACCTTATTGGAAAAAATTTCCGTCAATTCTTCCGGCTTATAGTCTTCAAAATTTATCCGTTTTGTAAACCGGCTCGTCAAACCGGGATTATTATGTAGAAATTCCGTCATGTTCGATGTGTATCCCGCCACAATACAAACGAATTTATCCTTGTATGTCAGCAACAAGGGCAATAATGTATTCAAAGCTTCCATGCCGAAAGAATCATTTGCACCCTGTACAAGAGAATAAGCCTCATCAATAAACAACACACCGCCTAATGCACTTTGCACTACTTGTTTAACCTTTGGAGCCGTTTGTCCGACATATCCCGCAACAAGATCCTCACGCGCTACTGATACAAGGTTGTTGCTCGGCAGGAGTCCCATAGAGAAAAATATATCAGCCATCATCTGGGCTATGGTGGTTTTGCCAGTTCCCGGATTACCCATAAACACATAGTGGTCAATGCGTTTCTCAACCGGGCGTTTTTGAATTTCTGCAAGTTTCTTATTTACGTTGATGGTATTTACCATATTGCGCAGCTCTTGTTTCACACCGGCCAGACCTACGAATCCGTCAAGCTTTTCAAGAATTGATCTCGGATCCACCTCTTTAGGACGTTCAATCGGGATATCGTCTGCCTCTATGGAGAGAAGAGCAGAGTCGTCCAACAAGTGACCTCCCTGCATAATCTCAGACAATCGGCTCGATTGACGTTCCAGTATACTTGATAATAACTTATCAACTTCTCCAGCATTGCCAAACGTCTCATTCTTTGTATTCACCATCTGTTCGATCTTGATACGAAGGAGTCTGTCAGCCTCATCAGTAAGAATGAATTTTTGTTTGTCGGATTTCATCTTGAAGATTCGATAGAGCTCATCCGGGGAATAATCGTCTATGTGCAGGAAAGCGCGGAAACGCCTCCTGAATCCCGGATTGGCTTTATCCACGAATGCGTTCATCTCCTTCGGATATCCAGCCATTATCAAAATAAATTTTCCGGCGTCGTTAAGCATTCTTGTAATAAGTGCGCCTACCGCCTCCTTTCCTGTTCTGTCTCCTTGGCCATTGGCATCTATGTCCATAAGCATATATGCCTCATCAATAAAGAGTATTCCTCCCATGGCTTCATCAACGGCATCGTTCATAAGCTGAGCAGTCTGGTTTACATAGGAGCTTTTCAAATCCTTTGCTTCTTTCTCAACAACTTTATCCGTAGGCAGCAGCCCGATGGCATGGAATATACTTCCCAGGAGTTTTGCCACGGTGGTCTTTCCCGTTCCGGGATTTCCTGTTATTACAAGATGCTGTAAACTGTTTTTGGGGTCTAAGAGACCTCTGTCTATTCTCTCGCGTTCTATTAAAAGAGCATCTTTTAGCTTTCTGACAGCATCTTTGACCTGACTCATTCCAATCAGTTCATTCAATGCTTTGAGAGCATCATCTACACTTAACGTTTCTGATAGTTCACCCTCAATGTCCTCTCTTGTCAAAACTCGCTTCTTGTCCGAAACATCTATATTTCGAGACTTTAATGCCTCAATTCTTGAATTATGTCTTTCTAACGCTTTTTCAAAAACATTCCTTACTGTACGAGCATTAGCAAAATCCTTGCCTTTCTGGTTATAGATGGATTTAAAGTGTGAAAGCAGATTCTGACGATATGATTCGTCAATTGAATACGGATTTTTAGATCCTGAACAAAAGTTCATAAAAATCTGAGTAAGCTCATCAGGATTATAGTCTCTGAAATCAATGGTTTTGTTAAACCTCGATTTTAGTCCTGGATTCGAATCGACAAATCTCCTCATTTCATTGGTATAGCCCGCCGCGATGACAACAAACTTGCCGCGATTATCTTCCATCAGTTTCAACAAAGTATCAACGGCTTCTTTGCCAAACGAATCATTGTTGTCTTTGATTAATGTATAGGCTTCATCAATAAACAGAATCCCGCCCATGGCTTTCTGTACGAGTCTTGTGACATTCTTAGCCGTCTCGCCCACGTATGAAGCAACCATCTGTGAGCGGTCTACTTCAATTATATGTCCCAGAGGCAGGACTTCCAAGGCTGTAAATACATTAGACAATACTCGCGCGATTGTCGTTTTTCCTGTACCCGGATTTCCAAGAAAAAGATAATGGTTTTTAAGTTCATATTCCTCGCCATCCTCTGTTGCGGAGTTAATACTGTCTGCGATACTCTTTATCTCTTTTCTGATTCCGTCAATTCCGACATATCTGTCAAGTTCCCTTACAGCCTCCTCATAGGTCTTCTTTGTGTACTCTTTGCCTTCAATATCCTCCGGGATAACTACTGTAGAGTTTATATCACGCTGCTGAGATTTATCAAATATTCTATCTACAAGAGTAAGAATAAATTTACAGTTCTGTTCTAATTTTGAATCCTTGTCAATGACCATTTGCTTGAAGACACGTCTTAATTTTTCGACAGCTTCATCTTCAATTGCCATTGAGTAATTTACCATAAGATAATGAACCGTCAAATCAACAAACTCATCTACCGTATAATCAGCAAGATCTATCCTCCGACGGAAATTTGCGGCAATATTGTTGTTGTTTCTCAAATACGACGATATGTCTCCATTGTCGATTCCTGTGACAACAATCATCAAATGAGAACCAATTCCATCAATCATTGACTTGATTTCAAACACGCGCTCCATCTCCGGGATAGAACTGCCGTCGGTTGCCTTATGTGCGAGACCTTGAAAGGCATCAATACAGAGCAATGCTCCGGATAGTTCGTCAATGTTCTTTTCAGCATCATTCAGATAGCCTTGCAGAGTAGTTACTGCATTTAACATTATTGGCTCCGATTTTTGAAGAATACCGTTTTCTGCAAATACCCTTGCAATGGATCTTACTATCGCGGTTTTCCCTGTTCCTGAATTGCCGAATATCAATAAGTCATTATTACGGGTCTTTTTTATTCCCCTGGCCAAATGATTGCGCCGTGTTGATACAATCTTATTAATTAAATCCTTTATTTGTGTATGACCTATTAATTCAGGCATATGGATATCAACTGCGACAGAGTCTCTTATAGAGTTACGCAGATTAATATCAATTGCGTCCAAACGCTTTCCACAGTTCTTGCAGAAATTCGCTTCTTGACGGTTGGAAGCACCGCATTCAGAACATTTTTTAATTTGGCTCATACTGAACGTTTATCGGAATTGAAAGCATTGCATCTCCTTGTTGTGGATTCTTAATCTCAACATTACCATAAATCAGGTCATTATCTAAATTAAGAGTTCCGGAAGCTCTTATACCAACAGCCACACCCGAATTCTTGGTGCCACGGAAATTTGTTACATTCAATTCATTGGTTAAGGGATCAAATGTTCCGGAAAACTCATTTTTAGCTGAACTGTTATTTGATTCATTCAACAAGAATGAAAATTCTTTGGGATTAGTTGTTTTTTTAAACTCTATACTGATACGTTTTCCTTCGATAGTTCCAACCCATGTCCCATATAATCCATCACTAAAATCGGGCACAGGCTGTTCGTTTTGACTGACAAAGTCATTGCTGTTGTTATAATGTGATCTTCCATCCCCTGTATAGAAAAATAAGAAATATAGAATTCCTACAATGGTAACTATTCCAACCGGAACAGCTTTCGTCCACATTGTTCTTTTAATGCTGTTTAACTCTTTTTGATAAGCTTCAGATCGGTCTCCTATACTAGAATCAAAATCTTTAGCTTGTGGATGATATGCTTCATGAAGAGGCTCTAATTCCAAATGCTCGAACCCAGGATTTAGTATGTCGCTATTTTCTTGCTCCTTAAGTCTAGCGCCAATACATTTATTATAGAAATACACACCTAATGCAGCTACAATTAACGCCGCAGCATATGGAGTTACTGTTGAGGCAAATCCCGACAACCATACCAATAAAAGACTTATACCCGCGCCGATGGCACATCCCCAAATTGCCTCTCCAATTATTTTCCCGACAAAGCCATCTGCAAAGCAGAAATATATCGTTAGAATAATTGCAGCTGGAGTAAATACATCACCAAATTCCAAAGATCCAAAGTCCGGTCGCCATAAAATTGCCAATAATAATGCGGCAACCCCCAAAGGAAACAGAGAAATGCACGCAACTATAACCCTGCTCTTCTTAATAGAAGATAAGGTTTTTCTAAGTTTTAACGCACGTGATTCTACTATTTGTTTTGACTTTTGGTAACGCTGAATTTCTTCTGATTTAAATCCTTTGGAAGATAAGAAATTAATATATTCTGTTGTCTTCTTTTCATAAGAATATTTGGTATTCTTATCAAGATTAGGATCTTCTTGAAAAAAGACTGAAATCCACGCTTCCAAAGCCTTAAATTTATTATTTTTAGCATCTTCTATATCCGATTGAGATACATTCGACAACTCAGATGGATTATAGATGGTTTTGCCACTTTTGAACGTATAGAAAGCCTCGCCTCCCATACCCTTGATAATCTTAAACAAGGCGATTACGTCGCTATATGGACCAGCTTTTTTTGTATTATCAGCCGATTGGGTATCAAGACAATATTTAATCCAATCTATATATTTTGCATACGCGTCACCTTTTGATTGAAGAAAGTGATAGACAGTAGTCTTATCATTGTTTTGGATATCATAGATATAGCTAAGAAATTCGGCATATATGCCTTCAGGATCAATTTCGTTTACCACGTTCATTAGGCTCCTATTGATCAGAGAGCCCAATTGTTGAACAGTAAGAATATAGTTAGGAGCTTTTTCATCTGTGATGAAAAACAATCCTACTTTTGGATCAAGACGATACAAAACGCCAAAACTGTAATTGATGTCTCCTTCATGTTTCATAAGAGACTTGATTGATGCAGCTGCTATTGTATTCCGTTTGGTAGTCCAAAGAAGGAATGCCTGACTTACAATATCTGACAAAGACTGTTCTGAAGCCGGATTCACCGAAACCCAATTCAGTATTTCATTACATGAATTCAACAATGCAACCTCTCCCTCTTCGTCGGTCATATGCCATGGCTGATCTGCATCAAGTCGATATATAAGATATAGCAATCCTAGACGTTTGTTTTTGGTAAATTCTTTTCTGAAATCACTGACTGCTTGCTCAAGTCCGTGAGTCTGGAGATAAACAAGAAGCCGGCAGTCAGGGTCATTTGAAATTTGAGCCAGATATTTGTCAAAGTTTGAAAGAATGCTACTGGAGATTTCTGACGATGTAGTGCACTTATTGCAACATATATCAGTGAAAGGCATCGATGGATTGAGAGTATAGCAAGCCGCTTCAAGACCTGCCGAGGTATTGCGGGGAAAAACATCCTCTCTAATTTTATCCATTTCCACAGCCAATTCGGGACGTCCTACATCGTTTAGCCATCGAGATAATACTCCTTTATAAAGATATGAAATAGCAAGCGATTGTTTAGAAATCATAATGCCTGCAAGTTCTTTTGGAGAAGTTGCGATCAATCCGTCCTCACCGCTGAATACAATTCTGAACGCCTGATTTGATGTAGATGATGAATGATTGTCTGTATCCCCAAACGGATTACCTCCTCTGATCCACTCTTCTATCTCCTTAAAACCTGCTCGATCACTTGGATTTGGCTCAATCAGAGACTTAACCAAGGCATATAATCGTGGAGGCATATTACTTGGAATAGGAAGATCTCCATAAGCTTTCATCGTAGCCAACTGTAGTTCGTTTTCTTTCTCAAAATGAGTGAAATCATCTTTACCCATCCAAAGAAAAAGAATAACGATTCCAAGTGAGTAGAAATCACTTTTTGTAGAGAACCTTGCTTTTCCGTCGCCTGTATTAAGGTATACTTCCGGAGCCGCGTATATTTTAGTGCGTGCCATATCGGAGATGCAATTTCCATTGGTGTCGCATTCGACAGCTATACCGAAGTCCCCTAATAATATTCTCTTACGTTCTTTTGATTCAAAAATAAAATTGCTTGGTTTAATGTCACGGTGAATGAACCCTAAATGATGACACAAATCAATAGCGGCTGCCATTTTGCCAATGTACTCTGTAATAATGGCTTCCTTTTTCCTTACATCTGCATTTTCAAGATTTTCGCCATCATAGTATTTCATCAACTCGTAATAACGGTCTTCAAATACTCCGTGTGACTCTTCTTCAAAAAGCACAGATGCCTTATTGACAGACTTTACCTTATTTAGGATAGAAACTGTAGGAGTAGCTCCTCTGTAGTAGAGCTTTAAAACATGTTTGTTTTGGCTTGAATCCTCTACAAGAAACACCTGAGCCTCACCTGAGGTCAGAGACAATGCCTTGATAACATTGTATGCAATTCCGTCAATTATGTATGAACTGCGAGGCTGATACATATTGGTATCGAGCTTATCGTTAATTGATGATGCTGCATTGTTAAATGATTTTGGTCGAATAGTTTGAGAAATTGCATCTTGATCGGCGATTGATTTAGATATGTCAGGTCTGACAGTTGAGTGATTCGTATCTGGCCTGATAGTTGATTGATTATCACCGCCAGTACCTATAGTTTCCTCAAAACCAGGACGTGTCGTTGAGTTAACATCAGTTCCGGTATAATTAGGTCTAACAGTTGAGCCCGATTGGTTACTGGTTGATTTATTTGGTCTGATAGTTGACATGATCACTCGTAGGTCTTAGTGGTTATTTCTTTATTTTGATAAATCCATGTACCGCCCAATTCCGGACGAGTACACTCGCTGGGTGAACCATGATGACAGCCACAGAGATTGCATACCCATCCTATCGGTTCTCGTACTATACTTTTCCTATAAACGGCTACTTTTCTTGCGCTGTAGTAATTTCGCTGCATTTGTGGAGTTAATCCGGGATCCGGGACCATTGACTTAATCATTTCATTTAATTCTTCTATAGCAGATGAAATATCCGGAATGTCATTCCCCGAATCAGAGAGTACGATTCTGGAATTTTGAGGCTCGACTTCTGACTTACAATGGGAAACGTCAGACCATTGATTCTCGTGATTACCAATAGCATCGGATGTGTCGCATCGCATTGAACTATACCTCTGCAAGAGCGATAGTATCTCGGGGGATAATGAATCTTCTTGACGTTCAATCAGATCTCCGTTCTCTTTGGCGGCAATAATCTTTTCTACAAGAGCGCATATACGCTTGAATAATGGATCCACCTTAGCCTTCTCCGATTCTACTTTCCCAAGTTCGTCAACTGGCATATTGCAATTCGGGCAGAAAGATCTAAAACTAAGAGTTCCACAAGATGGGCAAGGTGTTCCTTTAGAGTATCCACCACATTCTCCGCAATATAAATCTTCTTCAGTCATAGGAGCTCCGCAATATGTGCAGTGTGAGTTGTGGAGTCTGTATCCGCAGTGTGGACATAATTCATAGATGCTGGTAACTGTGGTCTTGCAATTTGGACAACAAATACCACCTTCACTACGCAATGGCTTAAATTGCGCGGAGCAAGAACCTATATCAGATTGCTTATATTGTTCGTTATTTTTAAATTTTTCCACCATAAATAGTTGTTACTGCTAATGCTATCTAATTACCACACTGCCTTTAATTCATATAGTGGCACGGCAGGATGCATCATTGAAGACCTCCAAGTTGGCTGTATCTATTTCAACTGTTGCGCCACCTAATAAATCAATAGACACAATGAGTAGTGACTTCCTTTCTGAGATCCTTTCTACTGTGCCAGTTAGCCCTCTTAAACTACCCCTAATTACCTTGACCGTATCATGTTTCTTAAAGTTAATAGTTCTAAACATTACAGGAGATATAGACTCTTCAAGCATAAACTTAAGCCTATCAATCTGTTCAGAAGGGATACGAGCCGGCTTCCTTTGTCCGGGGACAGATATAATCTTTTTTATAAGCGAATATTGGCGAATGATGTTTATATCGTTGTCTCGTAAGTGGACAAATATGATATTGGGAATTACCACAATGTCCATTTTCTTTTTTCGATCACTCCATTGTTTTATAACTGATTGCACAGGGACATAATTCTCTATCCCAAGTTTTGATAATGTCATGCCTGTTTTCTTCTCACTTCTCGAGTGAGTGCACACAGCTATCCAAAATTTTGAACGCGCTTCGCGGTCGTCAGTCCCATTGACTGGCGAAACACATCTATTTATTGAATTATCATTCATCTCGTGAGATAATGATGGTTTATTGGTTAACTCTTGAAAAGAGATTTGGAATAGTCAGTTAACTCTCAAAAATAAGGAGTTATACTTCTGGTCTGCCTCATTTGCAAAACAATATGTTCCGAAATGATTCAGATAATTATGTTTGATAGCATAATTAGCCTTGTCTTTCAAATATTTTTAGTAACTTTGCATTTGAATAAGTATCTCTTTTCAAGAGATTTGGATGCTTGCTAAATAATATCCGCCATAAAGTATCCCCAATGGGTGATAGCAATCAATTCTTAGTTTGCATCTAAACCTATGTCCACTTTAGGGCACGTATCTCTAAATAAGAGATCTAGATTTAAGCGAACATTCAAAGAATCAGCTTAGGACGATGTTTGCATTCGCATTTCCCTAAACGTACTGTTCCATGCAAAAACATTGCGGGTACAGTTCAAAGAGCAACAGAGGAGGGTTCTTTGTCTCGGTTCTTTGATAATGTCCCCGGGTTCCGGGTACACCGTACCATGTGCAAAATTATGGGTTAAAAATTTGGTTGGCGAAGACTTGTGTCCGACTAAATTGCGACTTTTCAGATACTTATGAGGGACGATGTTGCAATTGGCAATTTTACTGTTGCATTTTCGTTTTTGCAACGGCTATGCAACGCCATAGGGTCTGAAAGGGTCGTTTTCGAGTCTTTTTACTGTCGCAAATGCCTCGGCAGAATCCTTCAATGCAAAAATCAAGGCGTTCAGAACACAGATCCGGGGTGTCGGCGACATCAAGTTCTTTATGTTCAGACTGGCCACTCTATACTCTTGACCTCCCTCCTGCCCACCTGAAAAAATCCGCTGACCCCAAATGGCTGTCAGGAGACACAGCCGGAAGGGTATGAAAAAACCTCAGAACTGTCTGACAGTCTGAGGTTTTAAGGTTTTGCGGACTATTTTATGGTCCGCTGGCTGCGGAAAGAGAGGGATTCGAACCCCCGGTACGTAAAACGCACAACGGTTTTCGAGACCGCCCCGATCGACCACTCCGGCATCTTTCCATTGGTCGTTCTTGATAGCGGTTACAAAATTAATATATTTTTTTGTATCAGCAAAATTTTTTCAGCTTTTTATTCTCTCATTTATTATTGATATTATTGAACAAGCTCCAAAACCTACTTTTCCTGCCTGCTTTATATCTCTTAGTAAGTGTTCACAAATTTAAACGATAGCATGTGCTGCGCCCCCTGCATTAACATTTTTTGTAGGATGGGGTCTTAGTTCAATTAAAAGTAGTATATTTGCATTGGATTGTATAAACGATACTTCAACACTTACTTATCGCTTAAATTTGAACACATAAGAATGTCTCACCAAATAGTTAAGGGAATCCTATCCACAATTCTCGCCAATCAATACATTAACTATTTAGCGAGACATACTTACTAATAACCATTATGAATATCAAATACATTACCGCGATCATGTGTGTCTCGGCAACAGGAATACTGCAAGCCTCCGACACCCCGTCTTGCAGTATTCAGCAAGCGATCGAAAGCTATGTAGCCGACAAGGATGCCCGAATTGGCGTAGCCGTAATCACAGAAGAGAAAGATACTATATCAGTAAATGGCAACCGCGACTTTCCGATGTTGAGTGTATTCAAATTCCCTCAGGCTTTGGCTGTGGCTGACTACTGCACGAGGAATGGAGTGGCACTGTCTGATTCTGTCGCTATAGAAGCAGGCGAATTAAAAGATAATACATGGAGCCCCATGCGCGACAAATACGGTATACGTGATATTAAGATACCCATGTCTGACCTTCTTGATTATTCTCTTCAGCAGAGCGACAACAACGCATGCGATGTATTGTTTCGCGTCATAGGCGGCGTAACAGTTGCAGACAGCCTGATGAAATCTCTGGGCTTTGACGATATAGTCATCTCTGCGACAGAAGATGACATGCACCGTGACCCATATTTATGTTACCTTAACCGCACTACACCTATAGCGATGGCGCGTTTGTTTGAGAGCTTCTATCGCGGTAATATGTGGAGTCTGAGTCCGATTCATAAATATATTGCCGACAGTATGACGGCCTGTAGTACCGGTGTTGACCGCCTTCCTGCCCCCTTGTTGCAGTCGGGAATAATGATAGGCCACAAGACCGGCACCGGAGATATGAATTCCGAAGGGAGGATAATTGCAGTAAATGATGCCGGCTATATATTTCTTCCGGACAATAAAGGATACGCAATTGCAGTCTTAGTAGCAGATTCTGCATATGATATGAAAGAGACATCGAAAATAATATCCGACATATCGGGAATTGTATATGAATGTCTTAAGTAAACATCTGTGCACGATCTAACATGAATGTGTTCAAATCCAAGACCACATCACACACAAAAAAATGTTAATGCAGGGATCTAAACAGAACTTCTGACCCAGTTATTGGATTCGCCATGCCAGATAAATCAGTTCGCAATAATACAGACACTGTATATTCTATCCTCCTTATAATAAGCTTCAGTCATTTTCTCAATGACATGATCCAGTCGGTAATACCCTCGGTATACCCCATACTCAGAGACAACTACAACCTGTCATTCCTACAGATCGGCATAATTACGTTTGTCGCACAGATCACCTCTTCTATCATGCAACCCGTTGTCGGAGCGTATACAGACAAGCATCCACACCCCTATTCTCTCACCGCCGGCATGATGTTTACTCTTGCCGGAATACTGCTGCTGTCTGTGGCTTCTACTTTCGGATTCATATTGTTTGCAGTTGCCATAGTCGGAATCGGCTCAGCCGTTTTCCATCCGGAGTCATCGCGTATAGCACAGAGTGCCGCCGGTGTAAGGAAAGGATTCGGCCAGTCAGTTTTTCAAGTGGGCGGAAACGGTGGAACTGCTCTCGGGCCACTCCTTGCCGCAGTCGTAATACTCCCGTTTGGGCAAAAATCTATCTCCTGGTTTGCCATTGCTGCCATGATCGCAGCAGGTGCATTGTATTATGTAGGACGATGGTATAAAACCTCATTACATACTGACAAAAAGATTGAAATTACCTCCGCCGTAAAAATGCTGTCGCCTAAACGAATCCGACAGGCTTTAGTGATCCTCTGTGTGCTCACTTTCTCAAAATACTTCTACATGGCGAGCATGACCAGTTACTTCACCTTCTTCCTCATAGACAAGTTCGGCGTTGACATAAGAGTGTCGCAGATGTGTCTTTTCGCATTTCTTGCAGCTGTGGCGGCAGGCACGCTTATAGGCGGTGCGATAGGAGACCGCTACGGGCGTAAACTTGTGATCTGGTGGTCAATATTCGGCGCAGCTCCATTTGCGCTTGCTCTGCCATATGTCAACCTGACCATGACAATAATCCTCGCCATAGTCATAGGACTTGTCATATCATCGGCATTCTCCGCTATACTTGTCTATGCGACCGAACTGAAACCGGGCAAGGTGGGGATGATAGCCGGTCTGTTTTTCGGTCTCAATTTCGGACTTGGAGGCATCGCATCGGTGTTTTTCGGGTGGCTCGCCGACATGACAAGCATCAGATATGTCTTTCAGCTGAGCACTCTCCTACCCCTTCTCGGCATCGTTACGAGGCTGTTGCCCGATATCGAATCGAGAAAGAATAATTAAGGTCTTAGAGCGGCTGTGTCGTAATTGACACCGCCCCTGCATTAACATTTTTTGTGGGATGGGGTCTTAACCGAGCATGGCCTTCTCAATGGCCGCGACCGTATCGTTCAGCTCTTTTGATACCTCAAGCCTGTCGGCAACTGCACTGATTCCATGAAGCACAGTGGCATGCTTGCGATTCAGTTTTGCTCCTATGGCCGGAGATGAGAGTCCCGTATGCTTTTTGCAAAGATACATTATCATCTGTCGTGCATCCGCGATGTCGCGAAGACGGCTTTTGCTGAAAATAGCATCCGGATTGAGACGGTAAAATTCGGCAGTATTCTCAACGATCATGTCGAAGTTGACGCTCTTCTTCTCGACCTTTCTGACAAGATGACTTATCACCTTCTCAGCGAGATCGACAGTTATAGGCGCGTTCTCGGTGATGGACCTTGTATAAAGTCCCATCACTATGCCTTCAAGCTCGCGTACAGAACTTGTGGCACTCTGCGCGATCATGTCAATGATCTCTTCCGAAAGATCCAGACCGTTTCTTTTTGACTTGAACTCAAGAATCTTGCGTCGCAGTTCATAGTCCGGATTCTCAAGCGGCTCCGTAATACCCCACTTGAAACGGTCGATAAGCCGGTCGGCTATTCCGTCAAGCTCCATGGGAGGACGGTCGCATGTAAAGATCAGCTTCTTATTGCTTTGGTGAAGGTGATTGAAGATCGGGAAAAGGGCTTCCGCAGTACCGGTTTTTCCAGATAGCTCCTGAAGGTCATCAAACAGAATGGCATCCATTCCCTGAAACCAGTGAATAAACTCCGGGATCTCCTTCTTGATAGTTGCGTTGGCATACAGGTTCTGGAAATGACGCATCGTAACAAACAGAACCCTTGCACGGGGATGACGCTCTTTGATCCTGATACCTATGGCCTGAATGAGGTGGGTCTTGCCCACACCTACATTTCCATAGAGAAAAAACGGGTTGAAGTCCGCCTTCTCAGGATGATTGGCTATGTGTTCCGCGATTGTGAAAGGAAGTTTGTTGCTTCTGCCGACACAGTAGTTCTCGAAGTTGAGTGAACTGTTAAGCTGGGGATCAAATTCATCGCCCCGCTCCTCAACCGCACGGTTAGCTAACGACTGCTCGAGCTTGTTTTTCAGAAGATGCGAATGCTGCGGACTCTGAATCTCGATTTTTGAACCCGAATCATCTTTGATAGCGAAATATTCGTATGTCAGCTGCACACCGGGACCGAACTCAGATTTAAGCGCACTGTTGAGTATATTATAGAAGTCATCTTCGAATTTCTCCATGAAGAAACGCGAAGGAACCCGCAGCACGAGCTTGTGGTCTCTAAAGTCGGTTGCCGACACTTTAGAAAACCATACAGCAAAACGATTCTCTCCGATATTGGAGCGAATCTTATCCAAACATCTGTTCCATTTGTCTTTGTAGTCTATCATAATGCTGTATGGGCGTTCTTTCCGAGTACAAAATAATAACAAAATTTTCGAAAAAAAAAATCCGTTTTTTCTTGATTTTCTGAATATCTTTATAGTGCTCTGAATTTCAATAATTTGATCATAACAGCATTGTTTTTGCATATGTCCGCAACCTTCCAGATATACACAATATTCTGAAATACTTGCATTTACAGAAACTCTCACATTAAACTTGACAGAATTGCGGATATTATGACATCCAATGTTCCACAAAACGCGACTCTATCATCCACCCTGCTAAATCAAGTAAAGACGGACATTTCCGTCTGCGTGGAACATTGTATGATTTTTTTTTGGAATTTCCCATTATTCGCACTAATTTTGTTTGACGCAATTCCGAGTCCATGGAGTTCTTCAGCCGAAATCAGTTCGGCCGCACTGCATCTCCATTTCGATGGTTGCTTTACTTAAACAGACTGAGATGATAATTAAAATAAATGACGAAGTGATCGAAACTCCTTCAGATCACATGACTGTCCGTGACATTCTGGAGTGGAGAAATATCCCCGAAGCCGGAACAGCGGTCGCTGTCAATGACCGGTTGATTCCTCGTTCCCGCTGGAATTCAGAAGAACTGCATGAACATGACAATATAACTCTGATTTCAGCAGCTTTTGGAGGCTGAAGGGACCAATCGACAACAACTGCAGGAATCCGACATAAATGATGGACAAATTCTTTATCATAGTCATTACGTCAGACAAGACAGTCGATGACGAGGCAGAGAAAATCGAAACTCTTCTTCGAAACGGCGTGGATATCGTCCATATCAGAAAACCGGACTGGAGTCTGAGAGATGTCCGTCATCTGATCGAAAACATCGACTACAGATACAGATACAGAATACGTCTGCATGGACATTTCGAGCTTCTAAACGAAATGAATCTTGGAGGAGTCCACCTGAATCACCGAAATCCCGCCGCGCCAGCAACTGCAAAAGCAGTGTCGCGCTCATGCCACTCAATAGAGGAATTGGAAAGTTCAGCAGAATTCGATTATGTCACGCTGTCGCCCATTTTCGACTCTATTTCCAAATCCGGATACGCCTCGCGGTTTGATATCGGCAATATCAGAGAAGACATCATCGGCCGAAGGGTTGTCGCTCTCGGAGGAGTAACGGCTGACACGCTTCTGCCTCTGTATGAAAAAGGATTTATCGGAGCTGCGTTGTTAGGATATATATGGAATGGAGATTTCGAGAGACAGCTCGCCTCCTTGAAAAGATCCATCGAACAGTTAAAACATCATATCGCCCCACATGACGATATGGCAAAATAAAACTTATGTTGCAGTTTATAACTAATACAGAGGCCAGTGCTTCTCCCGCCGAACAGATCAAGGGAGTCATTGCCGGAGGATGCAGATGGGTGCAGATCCGCATGAAAGAGGCCTCAGACGAAGATATAGAGAAAGTTGTGGCTGAAATCAAGCCTCTTTGCATAGAGACCGAGACGTTTCTGATCCTTGACGACAGAGTGGAACTGGCAAAGAAACTTGATGTCGGCGGCGTTCACCTCGGCAAGAACGACATGTTGCCGTCAAAAGCCAGAATGCTGCTCGGCCCTGCCGCAGTAATCGGAGTGACAGCCAATACGATCGACGACATAATCGCCGTCAGAAGCCTTGACATAGATTACATCGGCATGGGGCCTTTCGCCTACACCAACACAAAAAAAAATCTGTCGCCCGTGCTCGGAACCGAAGGAATCAGGTCGCTATGCACCGATATGGAACGACTTGAAATCAATATAGGCCATGTGGCCGTCGGAGGCATTAGACTTGAGGACGTACGCGAGATCATGGAAGCCGGTGCCAACGGTGTCGCGGTGAGCGGAGCCATAGCCTTTGCCGATGATATCTCCGGTGCCACGGCGAAATTCCTCGAAGCACTGAAACCTTTCAGAAAATAACAGATGCCTCTCCTTTTTCAAAAAGGAGGACGCACGCATACTTTTTAGTAACCACAACACATGAACGACATACTGAGAATCGGAGACCGCGAATTTACCTCGCGTCTCTTCGTGGGCACAGGCAAATTTGCCTCCCCCGACATAATGCAGGAAGCCATAAAGGCATCAGGCTCGCAGATGATAACCGTCGCAATGAAAAGGGTCAACATGATGAATGAGGCCACCGACGACATGCTGACGCATATCAACCGCGAACACGTGCAACTGCTGCCCAACACATCCGGAGTGCGTACGGCCAAAGAGGCCGTGCTTGCAGCTCAGATGAGCCGTGAGATCTTCGGCACTAATTTCATAAAACTTGAGATTCATCCGGATCCAAAGTATCTCATGCCTGATCCTGTCGAGACTCTCAGGGCCACCGAACAGCTCGCAAAAGAGGGGTTTGTAGTACTACCCTACATCCAGGCCGACCCCGTTCTCTGCAAACTGCTCGAAGAGGTGGGCACTGCTGCCGTTATGCCGCTCGCCGCTCCGATAGGCACAAACAAGGGTCTTATCACCCGTGATCTCCTTGAGATAATCATCGAACAGTCATCAGTGCCGGTTGTGGTTGATGCCGGACTCGGCGCCCCATCGCACGCCGCAGAGGCAATGGAACTCGGAGCTGACGCTGTGCTTGTAAACACAGCCATCGCCGTGGCCGGAGATCCTGTGCGGATGGCCGTCGCATTCAGCGACGCAGTCAAAGCCGGACGCATGGCATTCAATGCCGGACTCGGTGCTGTCTCCAGATGCGCCAGCGCCACATCTCCCCTCACCGCGTTTCTTGACAAATAACAACAACAACACTTATCACAACCCATATAGACAATGAATATAGAAAACATAGATGTCTCATCATACCCTAATTCCGAGAAAATATACGTTGACGGAACTCTTCCCGGTGTCAGGGTAGCCATGAGGAAGATACACCAATATCCTACAGTAAAAATCGAAAACGGCAAGCGCGTGGAATATCCCAACGAGGATATAACCGTCTATGACACTTCCGGCGTATACACGGATCCTGCCGTAACTGTAGACATAAACAAGGGCCTTCCACGAATGAGAGAATCGTGGATCGAGGATCGTAATGACACCGAGATCCTCCCCGACATAACAAGTCTTTACGGAAGAGAGCGACGAGACAATCCGGATCTTGACCCGATAAGATTTCCGGTGGCTCACCGTCCCCGCAAAGCCAAAGACGGACACCGCGTGACCCAGATGCATTATGCCCGCAAAGGCATAGTGACACCCGAGATGGAATATGTGGCCATACGTGAGAACCTCGACAACCGCGAAAGAGGCATCGACACATACATCACACCCGAGTTCGTCCGCGACGAGATAGCGGCCGGTCGTGCCATCATAGCCGCCAACATCAACCATCCCGAGGCCGAACCCATGATAATAGGCTCAAAATTCTCATGCAAGCTCAACACCAACATCGGCAACTCTGCCCTTTCTTCAGGAATCGAGGAGGAAGTGGCCAAAGCCGTATGGAGCTGTTATTGGGGAGGCGACACTCTGATGGATCTTTCGACCGGCGACAACATCCATGAGACCCGTGAATGGATAATCCGCAACTGCCCTGTCCCCATGGGAACCGTGCCCATCTATCAGGCACTGGAGAAAGTCAACGGCGATGTCCGCCGCTTGACATGGGAGATATACCGCGACACCCTTATTGAGCAATGCGAGCAGGGTGTGGACTACTTCACGATTCACGCCGGAGTACTCAAGGAACACGCCACACTCGTCGGCGCGCGACTCACAGGATGCGTGTCGCGCGGAGGCTCCATCATGACCCAATGGTGTGTCCTTCACGATCAGGAAAGTTTCCTTTACACACACTTCGATGAAATCTGCGAGATTCTCAACAAGTATGATGTTGCGGTATCGCTCGGCGACGGAATGCGCCCCGGATCGATACATGACGCCAACGACAGAGCTCAGTTCCTTGAGCTGGAAGTACTGGGCCGTCTCACTGAAATTGCGTGGGAACATGACGTGCAGGTGCTGATCGAAGGACCCGGACATGTGCCCATGCACAAGATCGCGGCAAACATGGAAAAGCAGCGGGCAGTATGCCACGAGGCACCATTCTATACACTCGGTCCTCTCACAACCGACATCGCTCCCGCATATGACCATATCACATCGGCCATAGGAGCTGCGATCATCTCATCGCTCGGGACATCGATGATCTGCTACGTAACCCCCAAGGAGCACCTGTCGCTCCCCGATCTCAATGATGTCCGCGACGGAGTGATAGCCTATAAGATCGCGGCACATGCGGCTGATCTGTGCAAAGGATTCCCCGGAGCGCAGGTTCGTGATGACGCGCTCAGCAAGGCAAGATACGAGTTCAGATGGAAAGACCAGTTCAATCTCTCGCTCGATCCTGAAAAGGCTAAAAAATTCTATCTTGAATCTCGTCGAAACGCACCTGATGCCGACGACAGATTCTGCACGATGTGCGGCCCGAATTTCTGCGCGATGCGCATATCACAGAATATAGCCGACGAATGTAAACAGTAATGGCATGAATCCGGAACAAGACCATCTGGTATCCAAGAAATCCGACCGGGATAAAGAATCCGTGTTCGGACACGGATTCGCGGATATCATAGACGGATATGACTGGGATGAGACACTCCGCATCGTATCCGAAGCCACTGATGCCGACGTCAGACGCGTGCTCGACAAGGCCGAACGCGGCGTCAAGCCGCTGACACCTGAGGAATTCGCCATACTCATATCGGAGGCCGCAGATCCTTATCTCGAGCGCATGGCGGCTCTGAGCCGGCATTTCACGCTTGAGAGATTCGGCAATACGATATCGATGTACATTCCGATGTATGTATCTAACGCATGCACGAACAAATGTGTCTATTGCGGTTTCAACCACGACAATCCGCTTGAAAGAACCACTCTCACCATGTCGCAGATCGAAGATGAATGCAAGGCCATAAAGAAACTCGGGCCCTTCGAGAATCTTCTGATAGTGTCGGGGGAATATCCCTCGCTCTGCGGAGTGGAATATATGGAACGTGTTCTCAACGTATGCCGTCCCTATTTCCATAATCTGACACTTGAGATACAGCCTCTGCGTTCATCCGAATATGAGCGGCTCACTCACAGCGGGCTGAACGGAGTGGTATGTTTTCAGGAGACTTATCACCGCGAGGCGTACAGACAATACCATCCGCGAGGCATGAAATCGCACTATGCGTGGCGTCTCAACGGCTACGACCGCATGGGCGAGGCCGGAGTCCACAAGATCGGTCTCGGCGTTCTTCTCGGACTGGAAGACTGGCGTGCCGACACAGTCATGATGGCGAGGCATCTCAGATACCTCCAGAAGAAATACTGGAGGTCGCGCTACTCTGTGAATTTCCCGCGCATGCGTCCTTCCGAAAGCGGTTATCAGCCCAAGACTGTGATTTCCGACCGAGAACTTGCAAGGCTCACATTTGCATTCAGACTGTTCGACCATGACGTTGACATATCGTTCTCGACACGCGAGACTCCCGAATACCGCGACAATATGCTGACACTCGGAGTAACCTCGATGAGTGCCGGAAGCCGTACGGATCCGGGCGGATATGTCTCGCAGCCCGACTCTCTCGAGCAGTTCGAGGTTTCCGACTCGCGCTCTCCTCTTGATGTTGCCGAGGCAATACGCAGCCACGGCTATGAACCTGTATGGAAAGACTGGGATTCGATATTCGATTGAACAGAACACCCGGATGAAACGTTTATGGGATAGATCCTTATGGATTTGTCCCTTTTTTATTAATCTATTCAGCCAATATTATGAAATTCACAAAACCTCGTCTGCCCTATTCGTTGTCAGACCTCGAACCGGTTATCTCGGCAACGACAATCGACTTCCATTATGGCAAACATGAACAGGCATATATCGATAATCTCAACCGTCTGATAGACGGCACAGAATATCAGGACATGGCGCTTGAGGCCATTATACGCAACAGCGAAGGCGCTCTCTTCAACAATGCCTCGCAAGCCTGGAATCATATTTTTTATTTCTTCCAGTTTTCCCCTTCAGGATTCAAGGGTCCCGGCGGGAAACTCGCAGAGCAGTTGATTAGCCAGTTCGGCAGCGTCGAGGAATTCAAGACCAAGTTTGAGGAAGCGGGTGTCTCCCTCTTCGGCTCGGGCTGGATCTGGCTCTCGGCTGATGAATCCGGAAAACTGTACATCACTCAGGGTGGCAACGCAGGCAATCCGATGACTGAAGGACTCAGACCTCTGCTGGTCTTCGATGTCTGGGAACATGCCTACTACCTTGACTATCAGAACAGGCGGGCAGAGTATCTTAAAAAGCTATGGGATATAGTAGACTGGGAGGTGATTGAAGAGCGATACGGTCTTTGATCCGCCCCAGGTCGCACAAGACAACCGAGTTTCAAGAACCGGAAATCAAAAGATGCAGGGTTCTTGAGACTCGTTTTTTACAATAGCCGATGGAATATAAGTATGTCTCGCTAAATAGTTAACGTATTGTTTGGTGAGACATACTTAATTGCGTAAGTCTTCGTTTACTACGGAATATACCACATGATTTGTAGATTATGAATGATTTGCTTGTATGCGCGGCGGGACTTGGCCTTTCGTCAGTTCTCGGATCTGTGATAGGTCTTACAATCCGCAAAATACCTCACAGATGGAACGACATATTTCTCGGTCTTTGCGCCGGGATGATGCTGACTGCATCTATTGTATGCCTCATCGTTCCGGCGGTCGATATGTGCGGGCCTGGATCATGGTGGCAGATCATAACCGGAGTAGCCGCCGGTGTCGCACTGATAGGAGTGCTCGACCGCTTCATGCCCCATCTGCATCATCTCTCCGGCATCAAGGATCCGGAAAGCCACCTCAACAACACCGCTCTGAACCGTACGCTTCTCTTTGTAATGGCCATTGCTCTGCACAAGCTGCCCGAGGGACTCGCCACCGGCATATCATTCAACGGAGATCAGGGAAACGCATTTGCCATAGCACTGACCATAGCCCTTCAGAATATTCCTGAAGGAATGGTAGTGGTCACCCCTCTTATGGTAGCCGGCGTCAAGTTCGCCAATACTGCCTTGATCGCGCTTTTAGTAGCCGCGCTCGAAGTAATCGGTGTGATCGGAGGATACTTTATCGGAGACATATCATCGTATTTCCTCCCTTTCATGCTATCTGCCGCAGGGGGAGCGATGCTCTATGTCATCAGCGACGAGATGATACCGGAGACTCATTCTCATGGATTCCAGAAACAGGCCACATACGCGCTTGTAGCCGGAGTTCTGGTCATGTTGTTTATCGAAGCGTCTGTCTGACGGCAGGTCAGAACGCGAAATGAAAGGAAAAACGCAGACCTGAGTTCGGAGCTCCCGGCTTGTCACGATATGTCAATCGCCATATGTAGTCAAGTCTCAGGAAGGTCAGAATGTTGTCGATGCCGGCACCGATCTCCATATATGGTGTTCTTCCCATGACCTGCGTCACATCTCCGGCCGGAAAGCGGAACAGATTGTCGTTATACTCCGGATTGTTCTTTTTAGTCAGACTCCCCATGAAACCCTTGAATGTGAACACTTCACGCAGCCTCAGCTTTTTCAGCAGAGGGATGCGGTTGAATATCAGTCCGTTCAGATTATAGTTAAGATCAAGCGAGACATACTGGTCCATGGCGAATTCCATAGGGTTAAGCAGACTGAATGTCTCTGACTGCACAGTGTAAGCCACATTGGCATTCTGCCACAAGAGGGCCGGGAACTGCACCTGATTCCACAGTTTGGCAGCCTTGAAAATCACATCGGCATAACCGAATGCTGAGAACCAGAACCGTTTCTGAAGACAGAATTCCGTGAGGTTCAACGTGTATTCTGACCCGAAAAGGCCTTTGGGGCCGAACGAATGGGCGAGAATAAGGCAGATTGCATCACGGTTGATATTGCGCCGTTCGTTATAGGTCTGCATGAACTTCTCTCCGGGCGCATAGCGCAGCTGGACACGCATGCTGTTCTGCGTGTACGCGCTGAGGTTCGAACCATATCCGTTCACAAAAGGCACGAACAGCGACGCCTCCTGACGCTGGTGGCTCACAGAAGCCTGAAGAGACAGATTGTTAAGCCATTCGATATTGTATTCAAGCTTTGCGAGACGCTCGTAAGTGGTCAGGTTGCTGTCGAGTCTCTTGACCGAATTAAGCAGGTTGCTTGCCGAATTGGTCATGTAGTGCTGCCCGAGCTTGTTGACATCATACTTGTACGTGGCACGTATGCCGTTCATCGGAAATTCCCGCGAATGATATTTTTTCTTATTAAAGGAATATTCAAGTTCGGCACTGTATTTCCACCTGTGATCCTTGAGACCGTATGCCACATAACCGCGTCCGAACAGTCGGTCAGACAGATTGGCAGTCGTCAGACCGCCTAACGCAAGACGCAGACCTTCGGTCGCATTGTAACTTATGAATGTATCGATCGGGCCGAAGTCAAACATGCTCTTCTTGCCCGTCACCACATATCCCTTGATTATGAGTTCGACCACTTTCGATGTCCAGTAGATTACCGGCAGTTTACGGAAAGGAGATTCGTCGACGGCAAGCTTGCTTTCAGCATAAGAAAGCGGAAGCATGCGGGTTGCCTTCCAGAAATCGGCACCATGACCTTCGGCATCATCGACCACAAAAAGATTTCCGATCTTTCCATAGTAGTCTTTCATGTCTTCGCGTCTTTCGTACGACTGGTGGTCATAACGCGACTGACGCGACATGTACGCCTGTCCGACAGCACCGGCTATATGCAGTTCGACCACCATATCGTCAAGAGTCTTATGAGTGTATCCAAGAGAATCCATTTTGAAATTCTGACTTAGATACATGTTTTCCACATAGTTCACATTGGCGGCTTTCGGGAGACGCATCATGACCCGGCGCACATATTTGATCGAGTCATTTACGGGTATATAGAGTTTCCCATTGAATCCCATCGACTCCGGATTGTGGGGTGCGAACGAGAGTTCCACACAACGGTCCTGACCGATCAGAACCGTGTCTACAATATGATACTTGTAATAATCGGCGCCTATGGCCGACAACGGACTTACAAACCTGTTGCGCATCACCGGTATGTCATTGGCATAAACGTCTACCTCACGAAGCACATCCTCGAAGAGGGCCCTCGTGTAATTCTCGTCAAGAGACTTGTCTACACCGTTGTTTCTCTGGGCCACAACGATCTCCTTGGCCTTGCCGCCGTTTTCAGATATGCTTGTCACGAGCTTCTCCTTAAGCGACAGATCAAGAATGCGTTTTCCGGTCCATACGCCGGTATCGACAAGTTCTGAAATCGCCTTGAATTTACCTTTTACATTTCCGGCGGAATCCGGCAGATATCCGTTGTAGTTGTTCAGACCGAGAACCATCTTGTCGTAGCGGTCATAACTGTAATATGGATTCAATGTCGGATCATGCTTCTCTCTGTCAGAACGCACTCGCCGCATGAGCTCGACTGCCGGATTGTTCTTCTTGGAATATTTCTGCTTTTTAGGCTTGATCACCACCTCGACAAGCTCAGTTGAAGAGGGCGACATCATGAATCTCATGGTGTCACGGCTTGCGGTCACTGTCTGACTCTCGGGAGAGTAACCGAGAGAAGTCACTTCAACATTCGCCCCTACAGGCAGATATAACGTAAAGACCCCGTTGAGATCCGTGGTTGTCCCTTTTTTATTCTTCTTGGAATAAACATTGACAAATGACAATCTCTCTCCGTTTTCAGAGTCAGTGACAACACCGACCACTTTCCTCGGAGACGGTTTTGCAGCATGCAAGTCAAATCCATGGCAGAAAGAGACTGCAGCGACAATCAGAGCGGCATACTGAAATACAGAAAAGAATTTTTTTGTGAGCGATTCAGCCATATTCTAAAAGTCAGAACTCCGGATTGGAAAGGAGTTTGATCCCAGTTTCGGCAATATTTGCTATCTTTGCATAAGATTGCCTGTGACGTGTTTGATTTCCATAACGGTCAGTCCGGTCTGTAAGAGGATGCCCGTAAATTAAAAAACGTCATATGGCACATGATATTATATTACTGCATATGGCACTTGAAATAGAACACAAATATCTTGTTGTCGGCGATTCATACCGGCAGATGGCCGTCTCGCAACGCCACATACGCCAGGGGTATCTTTCGCGTGATCCTGAACGCACTGTCAGAATACGCTTAGTCGATGACAAAGGATATATAACAGTAAAAGGAATCACCTCAGGAGACGCAAGGCTCGAATGCGAGTACGAGATTCCTCTTGAAGATGCGGACTCTATGTTGAAGATCTGTCTGCCACCTCTTCTCGAAAAGATAAGGTATATTGTCCCATATAAAGGGAGAATATGGGAGGTAGACGAATTTAAAGGGGATCAGGCGTCACTTGTGATGGCAGAAATCGAACTCGAATCATCAGACGAGAAATATGAACTCCCCCCGTTTGCAGGGGAAAACGTGACAGGAAACCCGGATTATTACAATTCGAACCTGACAACAGGTAAGGGCGATTGAGTTGACATGGCTGCTTATCGGCGCTTGTTGAGAGCTGAAAGCATTTCCTCAAGGCGTTGGCGGGTGTCGGTCAGAAGGTCGATTATCTCCATGCGCCGCGAGACATTACTGCGGTTTGAGCGCAATTCCTCTTTGGCCGCATCCATACGTAGGCCCTTGACTTTCACAAGGTAATGAATCATGCGCAATACACGCAGATCCTCCGGTCTGTAATACCGTCGGTTGGAGCGGCTTCTCTTGGGCATTATCTCCGGAAACTCTGATTCCCAGTAGCGCAAAGTGCTGGCCGGAACTCCAAGCAGTTCCGACACATCGCTGATCTTATAATAAAGCTTGTCAAATTCCTCCATTTGCTCTGATTCATCAGGTCAGTCCATGACATGGCCTGCGTTTTCCGCCTCCCTGACCATTTCGGCATATTGTTCAGGACTCACATCCATGAAATAGTAATTCACCGGATTCTGTGGTTCATCCTTGAATCTGACTTCATAGTGAAGATGCGGTCCCGTAGACTTGCCCGTTGAGCCGACTTTTCCGATGAGGTCTCCCCTTTTCACTTCCTGTCCCGGCGTCACAAGAATCTCGCTCAAATGGGCGTATCGGGTCAGATAGTTGTAGCCGTGTGAGATGTCAATGCAGTTTCCGTATCCGCTTTTCCTCTCGGCCACTTCGACCGTGCCGTCACCTGTGGCATATACCGGAGTTCCGGTCTTTGCCGCAAAATCGAGACCTGCATGAAATTTTGTCGATCCGTAGACAGGATCGCGTCGATAACCATAACCTGACGACATCGTATAGTCCTTGATATCTATAGGAATTATAGATGGAATGCGGGCGATCTTCTCTTTCTGACGTCCTGCCTCGACGCGAAGCTGGTCAAAAGAGATCGACTGCGCGTAGAGCTGCCTGTCGAACAGGTCAAGACGCTGTGTAAGCAGTTTGACAAGACCGGCATCGGGCAGCTTCTGTATCTCTCGGTATCTCTTCTCATTGTCGAGCCCGGCGAAACGCTGGCTTCTCGACATGGGTTCCATCTGCATCATCACACGATAGAAGTTGTCGTCACGGTTCTGGATATCACCCATTATCTTAAGTGAATTGTCAAGTCGCCTGTTCAGGACGTTGTACTGACTCTTCAACATGGCGTTCTCACGCCTGAGACTGTCTTCTGTCGGTGTTCCGAACAGATAGAACGCCAGAACATACAACACCGCGCCCGAGAGCAGAGAACTCCCGGCGAACAGCAAAACCCGCAAGAATCTTGATCTGAATGAAGGATATATTCGCTCAAAATTGTCAGTATCCGGGTTATATCTGTATGTTACATTACGTTTCATGATCAGAGGCCGATTTCATCCACGAAATTACAAAATAATCCCCGACTTTCAAAATCACATGTCTGCCCAGGGCAACCGCATCAAAATTATGTGCGATAAGTAACGGTTGCTTTGAGTCAACA
>CAMWRV010000038.1 GCA_947176745.1 uncultured Muribaculaceae bacterium | reverse complement strand
CTTTGCCTTCTTCGCCATTGCCTTTAACCTGAAGAAAATGTGCTCAAAGATAGCGTAACAGACCAAAAACGGGGGAAATACGCCCCTTTTTGGCCTGTTCATGTGTATATCTCGAATTTTGCATCATGAGAATCGGATATTTTGGATAAATCCTCAAAAATCAGTAGCCTGAAAAATATCCAATCCTCAGTCCGGCAAAAAGAGAGGCTGCGCCGTAAACCTTAATTACGACACAGCCTCACTGTGTTTTACGGTAACGACTATTCAATGTGCCCGCCGGGGGCTTAGTGTGTTGCTTATGTGTTATGTTTCTGAGACTCCAGATGTTCCTCCCAGACAATACTTGCAAGGTATTTGTCGCTTCGACATTGCAGGTCGGCAATACCTTCCTCAATCAGTACGGAAGTGTCGGATTGGTAGTATATGTCAGTTGCCTCTTGCAGTGATAATCCGTAGAGATCGCACAGACTTTTAATGATGTTGGCACTTTTCTTGGCTTGTAAGGCTAATTTGGTTTCGTTACTCATAGTTGTCGGCTTTCTATATGCTTTAAACAATCGTCAAGCATCTTTTGTGATCGAATACAGTATTGTATATTAGGCTTTTCATATTTTAGTAGTCCTAATGTCTCTTCCTCAGACAGCACTCCTTCAAAATAACGATCAAGAGTCTGTATGACTCTGTCATTGGCAATACCTCCGATAACAATGTCAAAATCAGATAAATCATTGCCTGCCCGACAATTGGCCACGAATTTGAGCCAATCAATGTTGTAACTATCAAATGTCAGGATTTTCCATTCCGATGGGTCAAACTTAAATTCATAGGCGTTGAGCCATGCCTGTCGTTGTCGGCGGATAAATCGTTGGGCGTATCTGACAGCCTGTTCGTGAATCGATGTAAGATAGAAACCTTTCCCGAAATCGAGATAGTTTCGTGAGTGGCGAATGTCAGGGTCTGTGACCGTCACACATGATGAATGGTATAGTATCATAGCGGCAATACACCTTTTTCTCTCATGTAATCGGTGAGGTCTTCTACGAGATAGCGTGAGCCGAAAGTGTGGAGCACATCGTACGACGGCACAATGTATCCGTATAATATGCCTGATTGCTTGAGCCGGCGGTAAACCTCCCGCTGGCTAAGATTAAGAGATTGCGCAAGTTTACTGATGCAGTATGTTACAAATTCAAGAATCTTGGTATCCATAGTTGTTGTTTTCGTGCCGGTTGCGGTCGCATGTTGTTAGACTGCGCAACAAAGTTATCAAATATTTTCCAAAATTGCAATTCTGCGATTTTGTGGCCGGTGCTGTCTGATTCAGGCCGGATCGGGGGAGGGAGGCTGTTTGTGTGCGAAGTGGGGGTGGTGGGCGAGAAGCTCGGTGCGCAGGCGGGTGCGGTCGAGGTGAAGGTAGATCTCGGTGGTGGCGATAGACTCGTGGCCGAGCATCTCCTGAATCGCACGCAGGTTGGCGCCCCCTTCGAGCAGGTGCGTCGCGAATGAATGGCGTAGAGTGTGGGGAGAGACCTTTTTTCTGATCCCTGCTGCCGCCGCAAGGTCGCGGATGATGTAGAACACCATCACGCGCGTGAGCGGAGCCCCTCGACGGTTCAGAAACAGAATGTCTGATCCCTCCCGCTTAATCGGTCCGGCATTGCGCACCTGCAGATACTCCGAGATCAGCGACGCAGCCACAGGCGACACAGGCACGATCCGCTGTTTGTCGCCTTTACCCTCGACCATTATGTAACCGTCGTCAAGAGCCATGCGCGACAACCGCAGACCGACCAGTTCCGATACTCGCAGTCCGCTCCCGTAAAGAGTCTCGATGATAGCGTGGTTGCGCAGGCTCTCGGCTTTGCCGGCCGGAATGGCCTCTATCATGGCATCGATCTCCCCGACACTCAGAACGTCGGGCAGCGTGCGGCCTATGCGCGGAGACTCGATCAGAGCCGAAGGGTCGGCGTCGATGTATCTCTCCTGCCGCATAAACCTGAAGAAACTGCGGATTCCTGCGATCAGTCTTGCCTGCGACCGAGCGGAAATGCCGAGATCATGGATCTCGCACAGAAATGTCTGCAGATCATCCTGTGTGACGTCGCGTACATCCAGACCGTGCGCCCGCACGAAGTCGAGCAGATGGCCCACATCAACAAGATAACTGCTTGCGGTGTGTTGCGACAATCCCCGCTCCAGAATGAGATGGCGCGAGAAGTCGGTGGCTATTTCCGATGCCGTCTTCATGGTCAGATCAGGATCGAGTAAGACACTTTCTGCATGTCCGGGCGAGAAAAGATGAGCACGTTCTTTCTGCCGTGGAACATCAGTCCCTCGCCGATCGAGTCGAACAGAATTCCAGCCCATCCGTCGGGAGCGTCGCGCAGAGCCAGTGTGCGGCCTGGCTGCCGGAGCAGGCAGACAAGTCGTTCGAGCGGTATATATTCACCAGTGGAGCATATCAGGTCGCAGCTCTCCGCTTCGTGCATCGCCGATGTGATATGTATGCGCGAGCATGCGGCACGGAGAGCGGTGCGGTATGGCGTAGTGTCATGCGAATTGGGCATAAAGACCCGGTCGGTGTCAAGAAATGCGGCAAGCCTCAGCAGAGTGCGGGCCATGCGCCGCGCACGCACCCCTTCGCCTCTGCCGAGGGCACAGTCGATATCCTCATAGCCGTAGTAAGCATACCGTCGACCGGGGCGTATCACCTCTTTCACCACAGAATAGGCGAAAGGGGAGTGTACTCCATATCCCCGGGTGTGACGCCAGCGTTTGTAAGCCTCGGCCAGTCGGTGTGTCATCTGAGCGGTCTTGTCAGGCTTCCTCACGGCCGGGATGCTGCCTGTTGAGGCGTTTCACGAAACGCCATGTCCAGTAAGCGAAAGCACCCAGACAGAGAATGTAGATCAGAATCACGGCAGTCACGCCAAGAGCATTGGTCACATGCAGAGATTTCGGGTCGAATCTGAACTCTATGTCGTGAGTGCCGGGAGCGAGGCGCAACGCACGCAGCACGTAATTGACACGTCCGATCTCGGCCGGCTTGCCGTCGACAGTCGCCTGCCATCCCCACGGGAAGTAGATCTCACTGAATACAGCGACGCCTCCGCGAGCCGAACGAGCCTTGTAGGTCAAGCGGTTCGGGGCATAAGAGGTCTCATAGACCGTGTCGCCGGGTGCGGGAGCGGATGCCTGTCCGAGCACCGCGCTGAATTTTTTGTCGGCCACGGCGCGTGTGCGGGTGTCGAGAGAGTCGAGGGCCGCCATCTCATGATCGGCGTCGGCCACGTAATCTATGCCCGACACAAACCAGGCGTTGCCGAGAGCCCCGGGGTTCTCCTGATAGTCGTTGCCCGACAGGAAATATTTCGTATTGAGCATGTCGAGCACACGCGGATTGTTGCGGTAAATCTGGTGTTCGAGCAGGTCGTTGTATCGGGTCAGTTTGGCCGCATGGTAACCGCCGATTGTCTTGTGGAAATACGATGAGCGGGCGCCCCCCATGTTGGCCACGTCGAGAACACGGTAGTTGGTCGTGTCCTTGAGTATCTCTCTGTCGGCATCGGTCATGCTGAACACCTCCTCGTTTCCGGCCGGAGCTGTGAAGTTGTCACTGTTTACGTAGCGGTGCCCGACAGTATAGAGGTCGACGAGCGCGAGCAGCGAGAGCGTGAACACGAAGACAGAATGCTTTTTGAACACCCCTCTGAAATAAAGGAAAAGCAATGCGCATCCGAGCAGTATGAAGACCAGTGAGCGGGCGCAGTCAGCGCTCACGAGCGCGAGGCGCGTTTCGCGTATTCCGCCGATCACACCGAAATATGCCTGATTTGTGAACGCTCCGGCCTCGTTGAGCTGTGCGATTTCGGTTGCAGAGAACGGATCGCCGAAGACAGACGGAGAGATCCATCCGACGAGACAAATGAGCGCGCCGATTCCGAACACGCCATACGACACCCAGGGGTTGCGGCGGAATTCATCGGGGTCGTCGAGCATCTTCTTAATGCAGAGGGCAGCAAGGAGCGGCACGGTGAACTCTACCACGACAAGAATGCTTGACACGGCGCGGAACTTGTTGTAGGCCGGGAAATTGTCGATAAAGAAATTGGTCAGTGCCGGGAAATTATGTCCCCACGAGAGCAGGAGGGCGAGCACAGACACTGCGAAAAGCGCCCATTTCATCGGCGTGCGGACCATGAAAAGCGCGAGAATGGCAAGCAGCAGTACGAACGCACCCACATAGACCGGGCCGTTGGTCATCGGCTGGTCGCCGAAATACTGCGGGAACTGGCCGATGAACTGCAGTTCCTCGGGCGATACGTTCAGTTCGTCGGCTTTCTTAGTGTCGGCGAGCGACTTGAGCGTCGTCTGGCCGGCAACCGGCTGTATCGTGGCTCCACCCTTCACGTTCGGGATGAGCAGGGTGAAAGACTCGTCGATGCCGTAGCTCCAGGCCGTGATGGCCGCGCGGTCCATCCCGCCGGTTGATTTCGAGCCGGGAACTGTCAGTTCCGTGGCGCGGCCTCTGACAGTCTCTTTCGAGTATTCATAAGAGTTGTACAGGCTCGCCGAGTTTGCCGCCACAGAGAGGCATCCTGCCAGCAGCGCGCAGCCGGTGGCCGCGAGCCATTGTTTCCCTTCATTCTTGCGAATGGCGTTGCAGAGCCATGCGATCATCATGGCCACCACCACGAAGAGGAAATAATAAGTCATCTGCGGGTGGTTGCTCTGCAGCTGCAGAGCCCCGAAAAGGGCCGTGAGCGCTGTGCCTGCAAGATACTTCCTGCGGTATAGCAGAGCGAGACCTCCGATGGTCGGGGGTATGTAGGCGAGCGTCACGAACTTCCATATGTGTCCTGCGCCGATCAGTATTATGAAATATGATGAGAAGCCCCATGCCAGCGAGGCAAATAGGGCCGTGTGCCATTTCATCCGCATGCATAGGCACATGATGAAAAATCCCGCCATCATGGCGAACAGCAGGTTTGCCGGAGCCGGAAGACCGAGCATGTAGACCTGTCCGATCCACGACAGCAGGCTGTTTGCCGGGTAAGAGGGGGCTATCTGGAAATTGGGCATTCCGCCGAACAGCGAGTTTGTCCAGCGTGTGGTCTCGCCCGTGGCTTCGTGGAATGCCTTTCCTTCCTGACCGTTGGCAGTGCCCTGCATTATGTCGTGCTGCTGGAGCACATTGCCCTGAATGTCGTCAGGGTAGAAAAAAACAATGGCCACGACAGCGAGAAACGCGGTGGCCAGAATGTAGAACAGATATTTCTTTTTCATCGTTGCCTTGGAGAGCGGTTGTGGCGGGTCATTTTTTGTCTGACTTCGAGGTGTCGATGTGGATCTGACGGTTCATGCTCTGTTCGAGCGAGATGAGAGTCTCGGTCTCGGTGACGCCCGGCACATGCTGGATGCGGTCGTTGAGAAGCTGCATCAGGTGCTGGTTGTCGTATGCGTAGAGTTTGATGAGCATCGAGTAGGGGCCGGTGGTGAAGTGGCACTCCACTACTTCGGGGATCTTGCAGAGCTCGGCGGCTGCCTCGCGGTAGAGCGAGCCTTTCTCAAGTTTGACTCCGATGTAAGTGCAGGTGTTGTAACCAAGTTTGTGGGGATTCACGATGTAGCCCGAGCCGATGATTACATTCATTTCGATAAGGCGCTGTATTCGCTGATGGATGGCTGCACGCGACACGCCGCACTGCGCTGCGATATCTTTTGACGGAATTCTTGCGTTTTCCATCACAATATTCAGGATTTTCTTGTCAAGAATATCAAGTTTTTCCATTATGATTTTCAAAATGTTTAAATTCGGTGCAAAATTAATAAAAAATTCTTATATATGCAACGATAGAACGACAATATTTATTTCATTGGCATTCCGCTGACCGCGATATTCTTGAGCGTGCGAAAGCGGCGGTGGCGAAGGCGGTGGCGAGACCTATGGCCGCTACAGGCAGCAGAGTTGCGAAGAGGTCGGAAATCCTGACCTCTACAGGATATGCGGGCACTATTGCTGCGTCGGGGTCTCCTCCGATCGTTATTATGCCGAAATGCTGCTGTATGAGACAGAGAACGAGACCAAGAAATATGCCTGCGACACCTCCGGCTGCCGACACATATATGCTTTCCCAGGCGAATATCCTTCCGATGCGGCGTCGTGTCAGACCGAGAGCTGTGAATGTGGAGAGTGCTTTCTCCTTTTCAAGCACGAGCATTGAAAGTGAAGATATGATGTTGAAGCCCGCAATGACCAGAATGAATCCGAGAAGCATGAACGATACCCATTTCTCGATAGAGATCATGCGGAAATTCATCTCCTGCTGGCGCATTCTGTCTCTGATTATGAATCCTGTGCCGAGTCTTTGACGGAGCCTTTCGGCCACATCTTCCGCCATCGCGCCCGGCGACAATCTGATTTCGATGGCAGAGGCTTGGTCGTCATACTGAAGAAGCCGTCTGACAGTGGTGATCGGCAGGATTATCCCGTCATCGTCGAACTGAGCCTGGTCGGAGCGGTAGATTCCGGCTGCCGACAGTGAGTCGGTCATGAACGATGACGCCGGATTGGCGAGGTTGACGCGCCCTTTGCGGCGCGGTGCGAAGAGCAGCATTCCGTCGCCCGGACGTATGCCGAGGCGGGCGGCCACGCCGATCGAGACAACGGCAGGCACGGCCGTCATGTCGCCGTCATGTCGGCCGGAGTCGAGATAGTCTCCGTATCCTTCCGCTATGAGATCGCGGACGGCTGTCACTTTCGCGTAGGGAGCGGCGGTCACACCCTTTACGGTGACCGGCATCTCCTGCGAATTGCAAATCACCAGTGCGTTGTCGGAAAGCGTGGGAGTGGCGAGGGCTATGCCCTGCACATCCGATACGGCCGCTGCGAGGCTGTCAGCTCCCGAAAACACTTTTCCTTCCGATGCGGTGACCATGATGTCGGGCGACAGCGTGTCGAGGCGAGAGGCGATGACCTGCCGGAAGCCGTTGAAAACCGACAGCACGCAGACGATCGCCGCCGTGGCCACTGCCATGGCGCAGACCGACACCGTCGAGATTGTCGCGACGGCGCCGTGTGTCTTTTTCGATATCAGATACCGCCATGCTATGGCGGCGGTCAGATCACTCCTCATCTGTCGGCTCGTCGTGCAGATGGGGGTCGGCGGCAAGAATGCGGTCGATGTTCTCCACATAGTCGAGCGAGTCGTCGAGATAGAATGCCAGGTCGGGGCACTTGCGCAGCGTGCTCTTGACGGCTTGCGCGAGTTCGTATCGGCATGTTTTCGACTGACGCTTGATGTTTTCGAGTATTTCACCGGCCTTTTCAGGCGGGAAGATGCTCAGGTATGCCTTGGCGATGCTGAGATCGGGCGATACGCGTACTGCGCTGACAGATACGAGCACATTTCCCATGGCCGCGGTCTGGCGGCGGAAGATTTCGCTGAGTTCCTTCTGTATGAGTCTTGATATCTTGGCTTGACGTTTACTTTCCATAATTTTCAGAATTTGGGTTATACTATCGGGCGGTTTTACCGCACAGTGAGGCGGTCTTTGCCGCGTTACATTCTTAACGTGTGGCGGCGGCGTTTAGTTTGCGTATCAGGGTCAGGCCGTCGCGCAGCGGTATGATGACTTTCTCGACGCGGGGATCGGCGGCCACGATGTCGTTGAAATGGCGGATGCCGGCGGTCTGCCTGTCGTTGAAATGGTCTGGTTCGACCACATGACCGTCCCAGAGGGTGTTGTCTGCTATAATGTAGCCGCCCGGGCGCAGCAGCGGCAGACATGCCTCGTAATAGTCGGCATAGCGGCGTTTGTCGGCGTCCATGAACACGAGGTCGAACGATTCGGGTTTGGATTCCCGGGCAAAGCCGAGCGCGTCGGCTATGTGCAGACAGACCTTGTGCCCGTGGGGAGAGTCGTCGAGCGCGCGTCTGATGAAGTCTTCCAGTTCGTCGTCGGCCTCGACGGTGTGTATGCGTCCATCCTCTTCAAGAGCTTCGGCAATGCAGAGGGCCGAGTAGCCGGAGAATGTTCCCAGTTCGAGCACATCTTTCGGTCTTATCATCGAGACGAGCATCTTGAGCAGCCGCCCCTGCAGATGGCCGGAGCACATGCGGCCGTTGATGAGGTGTATGTTTGTGGCGCGTTCGAGTCGGTAGAGGTGTTCCGGCTCACGGTCGATATGTTCCTCGATATATTTCTGCAGTTCGGGACTCATTTGTCGGCAGTGTTTGACAGTCTGATCAGATGGAGCAGCGCGAGAGTGTATCCGTCGCGGCCGCAGCCGGCGATAACGGCGCGTGCGGCGCGTGCGGTTACTGAAGTGTGGCGGAATTCCTCGCGTGCGTGAATGTTCGATATGTGCACCTCAACGACCGGAACAGGCACCGACTCGATGGCGTCGGCAATGGCGATCGAATAGTGGGCGTAGGCGCCGGGGTTGATGACGATGCCGGCGGTCTCCGCGTCGAAACCGAGACGATGTATTATGTCGATGATCTCACCCTCGCAGTTCGACTGGTGATACTCTATGTCGATGTCGCGGAAATCAGAGCGGATCTCGTCGAGAGTCTCTTCGAAAGATTTCGCGCCGTAAATTTCAGGATTCCGGCGTCCGAGCAGGTTGAGGTTGGGGCCGTTTATGATGTGGAACTTCATAGGCGATGTCAGGATGGTCATGAGCCGGAGTGATCCGGTCGGTCTCCGGCGGTGAAAACGTAATAAAGAAAAAAGTCCAGCAGGAAACTTGAATCAAGTTTGCGCTGCTGGACTTCCTCTCTCCTCGGCGGTGCGGACGGGACTCGAACCCGCGACCCCATGCGTGACAGGCATGTATTCTAACCAGGCTGAACTACCGCACCATTAGAAGGTCTTTTGTTTTGCATCGGTGTTTGATTCCCGATTGCGAGTGCAAAGTTATAGCATTTTTGTGAAACCACCAAATTTTTCGGCAAGAATTTTTAGAGAAAAATTCAAATATTTTCATAACGCATTGATACTATGAGAAATAAAATTTCAAAATTTTTGATGTTTTTTTAGCGGAGATTTCTTGCAAGAGGGGAGAGAAGGGTATGTTTGTCAGATTTTGCATTTGGGTCGGCGGCGTGTCCGGTGGTGGTCAACGCCTCGGAGAGGCGCTGCTCCCGGTCCGGACGCTTCGGGATATAACGAAAGAAGCCGACAGCTATGCTGTCGGCTTCTGCTGATCTCAGTCGGGGTGACAAGATTCGAACTTGCGACCACACGCCCCCCAGACGCGTACTCTAAACCGGGCTGAGCTACACCCCGAGATCGTTGCCTTGCGCCTCTTGCGCTTGGCGTTTGCTTGCTGGAAGTTTCCTTCCCGAAAGCGAGTGCAAAGTTAATGCCTTTTTTTGAATCTTCCAAATTTTCGGCAAAAAAAATGATAAAAACATGTTATTTTCATCCGTGAAGCCTACAAGAAGGGCTTTATCACCAAAAATTCTTAATTTTGCACCATGAAAGAGAAAACCTTCCTTGCCCGCGGCATACTTGCCGGAATCTGCATCAGTCTGGGCGGATGCATCTACCTTAAGACCGGCGGAGTGGCCGGAGCAGTGCTTTTCGCCTTCGGCCTGATCGCTGTGGTGACATTGAAACTCAATCTTTTTACCGGCAAAGCGCAGTTTGTGTGGAATCTCCGTTGCTCTCAGACCGAACAGGGGGGATATGTGTGGCTTTTCTCGATCCTTGCACTCAATATAATAGGATGTCTGGCGGCGGGAGCACTTCTCTCAACCCCCGAAATGCAGGAATCGGCAGTCGCGATAATTGAGAAACGTCTTGCCTCTGCTCCATTAAAGAATGGCCTGCTCGCCATCGGGTGCGGATTCATAATGACCCTTGCCGTGCAGGGCACGGCTAAAGGGCGCTGGCTTCCGCTGCTTTTCGGAATACCGGCCTTTATATTGTGCGGACTGCCGCACTGTGTGGCCGACGCATTCTATATTGCACTTCTACCTGCAGAGTACATGACGGAACGTGCCGGAGATCTGCTCATGTTCTATCCGGCGATCGTGGCCGGTAATTTTATTGGCTGCAATGCCTATAGGCTCGTTGAGTCTCCACGTAATTCAGTAGTTCCTGATCGGGCAGACGCACGAAGTGAGAGCCTGTGACCGACCGGAGAAGCAGTCTCAGTCGTCATGATGATGGCGACGGTGCTTCATGGCTTTCTTGTATTGCTTTTTCATCTCCTTTCGATATGCCTTGCGGGCTTTCTTGATGGCCTTGCGCCGGGCTTTGCTGACTTTGTGATGTCGCGTATGACGGTGTTTGTGGAAATGCCCATAGGCGTCGTAATAACCGTCGGAAGTGTAGACTGTGTTGAAAAACGGTGTTGTCACGCCGATGCCGGTACCGAACGGGTTGGTGCTTACGGTTACTCCAGGACTCGAATTGGTCGAGAATGTGAGGGTCTGAGCCATGCTTCCTGCAGGAATCAGAGTCAAGGCCGATAGTATCAGTGCAATTGTCTTTTTCATAGTAATGTAGTAATAAGGTGTTTGACCATAATACAAAGAGGCCGGCAAAAAAGTTTGCCGGCCTCTTTGTATTATGGCCAGATTGAGTGATCATCCGGAATGCCTATTTCCGGCAGATGACGCTCCCGCTCGCCTGATGCGTGGCGAGAATCAGCATCTCGGCCACCTGCACATGAGGCGGTGCACAGACTGCATAGACCACTGCGTCGGCAATATCATCGCCGCTAAGCGGGCGTATGCCTTTGTAGACGTTTGCGGCGCGTTCGGTGTCGCCATGGAATCGCACCTCGCTGAACCGTGTCTCCACGAGTCCCGGTTTGACAAGGGTGACTCTTACCGGTGTATCGGCGAGGTCGATGCGCAGACCGTCGGTAATGGCTTTCACGGCAGCCTTGGTGCCGCAATACACATTACCGTTGGCATAGGCGGCGTCGCCTGCCACAGAGCCGATATTGACCACATGTCCGCGTCCCCGCTCCACCATACCCGGCACGACGGCGCGGGTCATGTAGAGCAGACCCTTTATGTTGGTGTCGATCATTGTGTCCCAGTCGCGGTAGTCACCCTCATGCTCCTTGTCGAGGCCGAGGGCGAGGCCTGCGTTGTTTACGAGCACGTCGATCTCGCGCCACGACGGCGGCAGCGATGCTACGGCTGCCTCCGCGATCTCGCGGTCGCGCACGTCGAAGAGAAGCGGCAGCGCGTCGGCGCCGAGTTCATCTTTGAGGGCGTTGAGGCGCGCCGGGTTGCGTCCGGTGACGATCACCCGGTAGCCGGCGGCATGGAGGCGCCGGGCGCAGGCCATTCCGATTCCGCTTGTGGCACCCGTCACAAGCGCTGTTGGTTTCATCTGTGTCATGATATTAAAAGGTTCAGTTAAGGTCCAATTATTGATGTGCTGCAATTTATGCAACTCTTGTCAGAGTACCGGAACAAGGTATTTCGCCATCAGCCAGCCGCCGGCCATCAGCCAGACGAAGAGGCAGAAAGCGAGGACGAAAGGCTTCGCTCCAGCCTTCTTGAACTTGTCGAAACTTGTCTCGGCGCCGAGGGCTGCCATGGCCATGGTCAGGAGGAAAGTATCGAACTGGTTGATCCAGTCCACCACCGCGCCGGGGAGAAGATTGAGCGAATTGAATCCGATCACGACGAGGAATCCGAACGCGAACCAGGGCACCGCCACTTTTCCCTTGCCGGCCTCCGATCCGGACTTGCGGGCACGCGAAGCGCCCCACCATCCGAGAATCAGCAGAACCGGCACAAGCAGCATCACGCGTATCATCTTGACGATGATCGACACGCCGGCCACCTCGTCGCCCATGGCATTTCCCGCGCCGACGGCGTGAGCCACCTCATGAAGCGTAGAGCCGGAGAAAATACCCATCTGCTTAGGGTCAAGCTCAAGAATGCCCGAGCGGTATGCCACAGGATAGAGGAACATTGCGATCGTTCCGAAAATCACCACCGTAGCCACGGCTACAGCCGTCTTATACGGTTTGGTCTGGAGAGTTGCCTCGGCACCGAGCACAGCGGCCGCGCCGCATATGCCGCTTCCGATCGAAGTGAGAAGCGCTATGTCGCGGTCCATCTTCAGAAGTCGTCCGATCCATACGCCACCGAGTATAGTGACTGCTACAATGACAATGTCTACCGCCACGCCGGCCAGACCGACCGCCACCACATCCTGAAATGTCAGGCGGAAGCCGTAAAGAATAATGCCGAGACGCAGGATCTTCTTCGAGCAGTATTGTATGCCGGGAGTCCACGTCTCAGGCAGATGGTTGCGGAGCGAATTGGCATATATCATGCCGAGAACGATTCCGATGATAAGGGGAGAGAAGGAGAGTTCCTTCATCAAGCCGGCCTCTCCGATAAAAAACGCGGCGCAAGCGAACAGCGCCATGAAAAGTATGCCGTGATAAAGTCCGGCCTTTTTCTCTTTTGCCATTTGAATTTTTTTTTAGAAACGTTACCTTCCGCGAGTTTGGTTTACTCCGAGTAATAAAAAAAGTAAAATAGACTTTTCAAGATTTAAAGAAATTTGTAAATTTGCTGAAGAACAACGGTGAAGCGTCCTGCAGCAGGCTGATCCTCCATGAAAAAATCCTTAAGTTTCAACAGATACACAGAGCTGATGCGTGTTTTCACGGCCATTTCTGCCGTGGCTTTTGTCATGCATTTGCCGCCGGTCATGGCCGGTCAGGAGAGGGCGAAACCGCGGGGCTTCATCAGCCTGACGCCCGGAAACAATGACACTGTCGGCGACAAGGATCTGAAATATATAAGAGTCTCGGCTGTTTCGCTCGAAAACACAGGCCGGCTCGGAGTGAACGCCGACGTATCATCAAGGCAGGCCGCCGTTCTGACCAACGGCCTGCGGACGGTGAGACTCAAGCCAGTGCCGACACGATATGAAAACACGATGCTCCTGCTGCTTGAAGAGAACCTTGAGGAAGGGGAGTGGCGTCTTGAAATCCCTGAAGGATATTTCTACAGCGACATAGCCGTGTCGGAAGTCAGTCATGTCAGTGGAGAACCTGAATATTACGCCACACTCCCTGAGTCGGGAGCGTGGCACAAAACCGGCGCGTCATGGACAGAGCAACCGATGTTTACTATCCACGACGACGACACGATCGACGGCGCGATCGCCGATTCCAATCCTTCGGACTGGATGAAAGGAGGATACTACAGCGTGCTCTATCCGCTCCTCGAAAGCCTCGGTCTGCGCGGCTGCCTCTCGATGGAGGGGTGGCGCAACGGATTTACCGACAATCCGCCGGTGCTCAACCGCAACGGGGAGACTTCCCGCCGGCTTCAGGATGAAAAGGGATGGGAGATAATGTCGCACTCCATGACTGCCCGCTACTACAACAACAACTGGTATGTGGATGGTCTTGACTCCGACCTTGCCCGCCGGATACTCCGCGAAGGGAGATGGTACGGCATCCGCAGCAACCTGACCACATCGGTCTATGACGCGGAGACGGAGCGGCAATACTCCGTGAATTCCACACTGACGGCCTGGGAGGAGACTCCGCGCGAATGGATTAAGGCATATGTGTCGGACTACGAGACCGGGAAACTGAAAATGTACAGTCCGGTCTTTCCTGTAGACTACCAGTGGGGCGACTGGTTCCGAATAGCCGATACTCTCGGCATACACGGCAACGCATGGGTGACATGCGGCCCGACATCGTCGCATGCCAATGTGCCCCTCATCAATGCCATATGCCCCAACGGATTCGAGTCAGACGGAGTGACATTCTACAATCTGCCTCCGCTCGGCTCGACCGTGACCCGCATGATGACAGAGGGGCAGCAGCTTCCCGGATACATCGGAGAGGAGGACGCCGACAACCGGTTCCGTCAGGATCATTACGACTTCTACATTTCTAACATAAACGCCGCGGCGCGGGCCGGAGCATGGATAATACTCGGACTGCATTCCTACCGGCCCTGCTGGCGCAACAGTCTCCCCGGCGCGCTTGTGTCGGAAGGGGGTGCGTACCCCGACGAATGGGTGTGGCCGATGGCGCAGACAGACCCCGTGACAGGCGATCTGCGGCCGCATCCCTCACTCGGCATCCGCGAATGGAGCGAATGGTATCCATGTCCGGGCACCCGTCTGCACATGCTATGGCAACTGCTCCGTCACGCCCGAGATCTTGGCATGCTCAACGTGACAAGCTCCGAGGGTTTCTCGCGTATGGGCAACAAGATCAGCTCCGGTTACTACCACAAGGGCATACCGATAGGGCCGGATGCCGGAGCCGGCATAGAGGGCACGCGCGACATATATCCGCACTACGTGCTCGGAGCCAACGGAGAGGAAGACTACTACTGCGGAGTCCAGGTGTCGGCGGTAACTGCCACCTATATATGTGAGAAAGACTACTACAGCGTGATCGGCCGCCTTGCCAAGGGTGAGCGACTGTATGTCGTTTCGGTCGACGGAAAGGTCTATGACGTGGAGAGCATATCTCAGCTTCAGCCGGGATTGTATGTCATTAACGGTCGCAAAGTGCTTATTCGCCGTTAGGACTCCCGCGATAAGGAGAAATATGTGCGTAAAAAAAGAGTGAAAGTAAAATAGTCGATATTTGTTAGAATTTTTTTGTATATAGTGAAAAAATTCGTTAATTTTGGGAGACGAAATCTAACCTATTACAAAAGCAATCATACCATGGAATTACCATTTGCAGAATCATGGAAAATCAAGATGGTCGAACCCATCAGGAAAAGTACACGCGAGGAGCGTGAGAAATGGCTCAAAGAGGCTCATTACAATGTTTTTATGCTTCGTGCCGATCAGGTATACATCGACTGCCTCACAGACTCGGGCACCGGTGCCATGAGCGACCGCCAGTGGGCGGCGATGATGACAGGCGACGAATCATATGCCGGCGCACGCTCGTTCTATGAGCTGAAGGATGTCATCACCCGCATCACCGGTTTCGAGTATGTGATCCCGACCCATCAGGGCCGTGCCGCCGAGAATGTGCTCTTCTCGCATCTTGTCAAGGCCGGCGACATCATCCCCGGCAACTCTCATTTCGACACCACCAAAGGTCACATCGAGAGCCGCAAGGCATTCGCCGTAGACTGCACTGTCGACGAGGCAAAAGACACCCAGCTTGAGGTTCCATTCAAGGGGAACGTAGATCTCGGCAAACTGGAGGCCTGCCTGGCCGAGAACGCCGACAAGATTCCTTTTATAATAGTGACCATCACCAACAATACAGCCGGTGGCCAGCCCGTATCGATGGAGAACCTCCGCGGCGTGCGCCGTCTGGCCGACAGATTCGGCAAGCGCGTCATCTTCGACTCTGCCCGTTTCGCCGAGAACGCATACTTCATCAAGATGCGCGAACCGGAGTTCAAGGACGCCACCATCAAGGAGATCTGCCGTGAGATGTTCAGCCTCGCCGACGCCATGACCATGTCGTCGAAGAAAGACGGTCTTGTCAACATGGGCGGGTTCATCGCCACCCGCTGGGAAGATATGTATGAGGGCGCCAAGGCGTATGTGATACCCTTCGAGGGCTTCCTTACCTATGGCGGCATGAACGGCCGCGACATGGCCGCGCTCGCTGTCGGTCTCGACGAGAACACCGAGTTCGACATGCTGCAGACCCGCATCCGTCAGGTTGAGTATCTTGCAGCACGTCTCGACGAGTACGGCATTCCCTACCAGCGTCCCGTCGGCGGCCACGCCCTCTTCATCGACGCCGACAAGGTGCTCGACCGCATTCCGAAAGAGGAGTTCCCCGCCCAGCGTCTCACCATGGAGCTTTATCTTGAGGCAGGTGTGCGCGGATGCGAGATCGGCTACCTGCTCGCCGACCGTGACCCGGTGACACGCGAGAACCGCTTCGGAGGCAACGACTTCCTGCGACTCTGCATCTGCCGCCGCACCTACACCAACAACCATATGGATGTGATCGCCGCCGCGCTCAAGAACGTCTATGACCGCCGTCACGAGATCACACGCGGAGTCAAGATCACATGGGAGGCTGAACTGATGCGCCATTTCACAGTGCGTCTTGAACCGCTCGGATAAATAGCGTTGACTCAACACTCACTCACATAACTGCGGGGAGGCTTCTCGTGAAGTCTCCCCGCAATCGGATAAAAGCAGACCTGCATGGACACAGAATCATTATATCCTCCGTTTACGGTGGGTGTCGATCTCGGAGGCACCACCACTGCATTCGCCATAGTCGACTCCGTGGGCCACATCGTGCGCCGCGGGGTTTTCCCCACAGAGACGCCGACAGTCAAGGTCTGGGCCGACCGCCTCTCGCGAGAGATCGAGGCAATGGTCGCCGAGGCCGGGCTTGAAGAGCAGATCGACGGTGTGGGCATCGGCGCGCCCTGTGCCAACGCGGTGACCGGGTGCATAGAGGCAGCCACAGATCTTCCGTGGCCATCGCCGATACCGCTTTCACAGATGCTCGAGTCGAGGCTCGGGCTTCACGTCACCGTAAGCAACGACGCCAACGCCGCAGCGATCGGCGAAATGACATATGGTGCTGCGGCCGGACTCCGCAACTTCATCGTGCTGACCCTCGGCACCGGAGTCGGCAGCGGCATAGTCTGCGACGGCCATCTTCTGACCGGAGCCCGCGGGTTTGCCGGCGAACTCGGACACGTCACTTTCCCCTTCGCCGCCGACCGCCAGTGCGGCTGCGGCCGTAGAGGCTGCCTACAGACCGTCGCCTCGGCCAAGGGAATTCTGGAGACCACGCTGCGCATGCTTGAATCTTCCGACCGCCCCTCCTCGCTGAGAGATCTGCCCGTCGGTGAACTCTCGGCCAAGACGGTAGATATCGCGGCCCGCGAAGGAGACACTCTCGCCCGCGAGGTCTACGATTTCACGGGACGCTGTCTCGGACAGGCAGCAGCCGAATACGCGGCATTCGCCGATCCGGAGGCCATAATACTTTTCGGCGGAGTGGCGCGAGCCGGCGATCTGCTGCTCGATCCGATGCGCGAGGCATTCCGTGCCTCGGCCCTGCACCTCTATCGCGACCGGGTGCGCTTCCTGCTTTCGGGAGTCAGAGATTCCGACGCCGCGATACTCGGGGCCGCCTCTCTGCCATATATCAAATACTGACAAATATCACAGCCTATGACACCACACAGACTGAAAAGGATAGCCATGTGCGCGGCGGCATTTGCCGCGCTGCTTCTTCCGGCATCCGCGCAACCGGCGGGTTACGTGCCGTCGCCCGAAGTTCTTGAATCGCGCCGTGAATTCGCTTCCGACCGGTTCGGAGTCTTCATCCACTGGGGAATCTACAGCATGTTCGGACAGGGGGAATGGTATCTGAACTACGGACCCACAGCCGAGGAATATATGAAAGCCGCCAGAGGTTTCTATCCCGCCGACTTCGACGCGGCCTCCTGGGTGTCGGCTGTCAAAGACGCCGGCGCGAGATATATCTGCATCACCACTCGCCATCACGACGGCTTCTCTATGTTCGACACTGCTGAAAACGACTACAACATCGTGGACGGAACTCCCTTCCGCCGCGACATACTCAAGGAACTCGCCGACGAGTGCCACAGACAGGGGATAGCCCTTCATCTCTATTACTCCCACCTCGACTGGGTGCGCGATGACTATCCGCAGGGCCGCACGGGCCGCGACACAGGCCGCGACGCGACAAAGGCAGACTGGGAGTCATACTACGGATTCATGAACCGTCAGCTCACCGAACTGCTTACCAACTACGGCCCGGTGCGTGCAGTCTGGTTCGACGGTTGGTGGGATCACGACGAGGATGCCGAGCCATTCGACTGGCATCTCGACGAGCAGTACGCACTGGTACACTCGCTGCAGCCCGGATGCATGGTTGCCAACAACCATCACCAGACTCCGTTCGAAGGTGAGGATATACAGATATTCGAGCGCGATCTGCCTGGCGAGAACAGCGCCGGACTCTCGGGGCAGGCCATAAGCCGGCTTCCGCTTGAGACCTGCAACACCATGAACGGCATGTGGGGCTACAAGATCAAGGATCAGAACTACAAGGACTCGCGCACTCTTATCCGTTACCTTGTGCGTGCGGCCGGAATGGGCGCGAACCTGCTGCTCAATGTAGGCCCGCAGCCAAACGGCGAGATACCCGCCGCTGCCCTTTCACGTTTCAGGGAGATCGGCGAGTGGATGCGAGCCAACGGTGAGACCGTCTACGGCACCGAGGCCGGACCTTTCCCCGCGCAGTCCTGGGGAACATCGACCCGCAAGGGAGACCGGCTTTTCCTGCACGTCATGACACCGGAGACTGATGCCATCCTTCTTCCAGCCGATGTGAAGATAAAGAACGCCAGAGAGTTCTCCACCGGTCGCAAACTTCGGGTGTCGCGCGCCGGAGACCATGCGGTTGTCCACCTTGACGCGATTCCAGACGTGGCTGACTACATAGTCGAATGCGCGTTATGATGACTCAGACCACCCAGGAACCGATGAGACAAAAAGAACTCGAGATCTGCTGCGGAGATATCGGCAGCGTATATGCCGCCGCAGAGGGGGGCGCGCGCCGGATAGAACTCTGCAGCGGACTTTCGGAAGGGGGGCTGACACCGTCGGTCGCCCTGATAAAAGAAGCGGTGAGAGCGGGTATTCCGCTTGTCAATGTGCTGATCAGACCGCGTCCCGGAGACTTTCTTTATTCAGCCGGCGAGGCGCGTGTCATGGAAGATGACGTGGCTGCCGCCATGGAAGCAGGTGCCGGCGGAGTCGTGATCGGTGCACTGACACCTGATGGAGACATCGACATGAGCCTCTGCTCCAGACTCGCGGAGCGGGCAAGAACCTTGTCTGACAGACCGGTCAACATAACGTTTCACCGTGCGTTCGATCTTGCCCGCGATGCCGGCGGCGCGCTCGACGACATAATGTCGCTCGGCTGCGACTGTCTGCTGACATCGGGCATGGCAGCCACCGCCGAGGCCGGCATAGCCGCACTCGCGTCGCTCGTGACCCGGTCATGCGGTCGTATAAGAATAATGGCCGGAGGGGGCGTGACCCCGGGCAACGCGGCCCGGATTCTGACCGAAACCGGTGTCGGCGCGATCCATGCCACAGCTCGGTCGGCGCGTGCGAGCGGCATGCGGTTCCGACGCGAGGGTGTGCCGATGGGTGCTCCAGGCACTGACGAATACTCCCTGCGAGTCACAGATCCGGCCATTGTGGCCCGGCTTGCCGACATAGTCCGGGCATCCTGCGCCATCGGATGATACGGAGACGTATATATTTTTGAAGAAGCTCTTAACCTTGAAACCTTAAAATCATGAGACATATAATAGCCGCTCTCTCTCTGGCATGTGTGCTGACCGCCGGGGGAGTGACACGTCAGGAGGCCCTCGACTTTCTTTATTCCACCATGTCGCTTCCCGACAAGGCGGATTACCCCGCTAAATTTTATGAAGATAACGTTGACGCGTCGATGCGTGCGCGCGAGGAGCTACCGTGGGGCAAGACAGTGCCTGACCGAGAATTCCTGCATTTTGTCGTTCCGGTGCGTGTCAACAACGAGAATCTCGACATGTCGCGCCCGGCGTTCTACGCCGAATTGCGTGACCGCGTCAAGGATCTCACCATGGCCGAGGCCATACTTGAGGTCAACCACTGGTGTCACGAGAAAGTGACCTACCGTCCGTCAGACGCCCGCACCTCGTCGCCGTTGTCGTCGGTCAGCCAGGCCATAGGCCGCTGTGGCGAGGAATCGACGTTCACTGTCGCCGCGCTCCGGTCAGTCGGTATTCCCGCCCGTCAGATATACACGCCCCGCTGGGCGCACACCGACGACAACCATGCCTGGGTCGAGGCGTGGGCCGACGGCGAATGGCATTTCATCGGCGCCTGCGAGCCGGAGCCGGTGCTTGATCTGGCATGGTTCAACGCTCCGGCGTCGCGCGGACTGCTCATGAGCACCAACGTGGCCGGACGCTACGACGGTCCCGAGGAGGTTCTGCTCGCCGAACCGCTCACCACACGCATCAACGTCACTTCGAACTATGCGCCCGTCGGCACGCTCGGCGTGCGTGTGGTCAACCCCGACGGAAGCCCTGCGGCGGGCGCGAAGGTCAACTTCTGCATCTACAACTATTCGGAGTTTTATCCCGCAGTGACGAAGACAGCCGATTCAGAGGGCCGCGCATCGCTGCTCGGCGGTCTGGGCGACATGCTTGTGTGGGCCACCGACGGCAGCAGGTTCGGTTTCGCAAAAGGGCGTCCCGGCGACGAGTCTGTTCTGACCGTCACACTCGACAAAGAGGGTTCATGGAGCGGCATCATCGAACTTGAGCTGACACCCCCCGCCTCGCGTACGGCCATGCCGGTAGTGACCGAGGCCGCCCGGGCACACAACGATCTCCGCTTCCGTCAGGAAGACTCGATACGATCGGCCTATACGGCCACATTTGCCGACAGGCTTTCCGCCGCCCGTTCGGCCCGGACTCTTAAGGTCGATTCCGCCAGACTCGCCGATGTGCTGACGCAGTCGCGCGGAAACCACCGCGAAATAATCAGGGCGCTTGCCGAGCTGCCCGACAGTCTGCGTGAACGGGGAGTGGATCTTCTGCTTGCCGTCACAGAAAAAGACCGTCGCGACATCGCGCCCGAGGTCATAGCCGACCATGTGCGCAACACGGTGTCTCGCCGCTCTGTCGGCTTCTCTGACGACACCTACCGCCGCTATGTGCTTTCTCCCCGCATCGAGAACGAGGGGTTGCGGCCCTGGCGCGCCGGACTCTCTGAAGCACTTCCGGCAGCCGGAGTCACTGCCGATCCCGACAGTCTGGTACGGTGGATCGAGGAAAACATAACGCCCGCTGATGCTGACAATCCGCTGAGACTCCGCATGAGTCCGGAGGCAGTGATGCGCGGCAGACGCGCCGACGCTCTGTCGAGGGGGATATTCTTTGTGGCAGCAGCGCGTACGCTCGGCATTCCGGCACGCATCGACCCCGTGACATCGGCCACGCAGTTCATGCGCCGCGAAGGGGAGTGGGAGACCGTAAGGTTCATGCAGGAAGGAGCCGGGGAACCGGCGGCAGCCGCGCCAATGGGAACATTGCGTCTGACATTCACTCCTTCCGGCCATCTGGTCGATCCGAAGTATTACTCGCAGTTCTCCTTGTCGCGAATCACCGACGGAGTGCCGCGTCAGCTTGAGTTTGACGAGGACGGAACGGTGTCGTCGATATTCGCGTCGCCTGTCGGACTTGAGGCCGGACAGTATATGCTTGTGTCGGGCCAGCGTCTCGCCGACGGCGGCGTCCTGGCGCGTTGCGAGACATTCACGATCGCTCCAGGCGAGGATGTGGTCAGAGAACTCACCATACGCCGCGACGACACAGCGGTGTCAGTAATCGGTTCGCTCAATGCCGAGAACATATATCACGATCTTGCTCTTGATGCCGACAAAAGTCTTCTCTCCACTACCGGACGTGGATATTACGTGCTCGGCATACTGTCGCCCAACCATGAGCCGTCTGCCCATGCGCTCAACGATATCCGGGCAGTCGCCTCGCAGCTTGAGGGAACCGGAGTGAAGCTGATGCTTCTGTTCGACAGCACCGAGGCGGCGTCGCGGTTCAACGCGGCGGCTTTCCCGGGCATGCCGTCGACGGCGGTGTTCGGCATAGACAACGGCGGCGTGTCGCGCGACGAGATCATGGCGTCTCTTCATCTGGAAGACACATCCTATCCGCTGTTTGTGATAGCCGACACATTCAACCGCGTGGTATGGGTCTCGACCGGCTACACCATCGGCACCGGCGAGCGTATCCTCGACATCCTCTCGCGCGTCAACTGATCCGCCGGCACAATCCTCACGCAGAGTATATGAAATCGCGACCGGACCGGGAGCGGCGTACCTCCGGGACGCCGACAGTGACAAAAATCCTATCTGCCATCATCTCAAAGCCTCTGCGCTCTCCGCGCTCTCTGCGTGAGATTTGGGTCGGCGGCGCGTATGTTGGTGGTCAACGCCTCGGAGAGGCGCTGCTCCCGGTCCGGTCGCGGCACGTGCTTAAATGTTTAAAGGGCCGCTTCATGAAGAAGCGGCCCTATTGCATGCTGTTTCGGTAATTTTTATTTATGTTTTTTCGCGACTTGAGGGATGTTTTTTCAGCGGGCTACATATTTCTTGCCGTTCATGATGTAGATTCCCTTGTCGCCGTCGTTGAAACGGGTTCCGTCGGGACGATATCTGACGCCATCGTTGCAGGGAGTATCCACGATTCCCTCGACAGCGGCCTGAAGAGTGTCATATTCAGATGATCTGTCGTATACAAGCTCGCTGCCGTTGTTATGGTAAACCTTGATCAGGTTCGTGGTGTATTCCGAATCCAGAGCGTAGCACTGGTTGGTGAGACCTGCAGGCGATCCGATGCCGTGATACCAGTCGATGGTGCCGACGCAGTCAGTGGCGTCGGTGTCATCTTCTTCAAACAGGCTTACGCTTAGAACCTGGTACTTGAAGCCCGCAAGGTGACTGAAATCAAGCTCCCCATTGTTCTTAGAAGTGTAGAGATACGCTTTGTCGGAGAGAGAGCCGTCCCAGTTCATCGGCACGAGAAGATCGCGGGTGAAGTCAGAGCGGCAGAAGTCGTAGACCAGGCACTCGCCGCGCTGCATGTCGCTGGCGGATATCGCGAAGATGCGGCCACCCTCGATGCGTAGATAGGAAATGAGTTGCGGAGTGTCATTTTCGGTCTGCGACCACAGCTCCATGTATGCGCGGCCGTCGATCTCGTCATATTTGTCAATCCACTGAGTCACGGAGAATGCCGATTCATCGGTGAAGACGTTGGATTTGACTTTCATCTCCCACTTCGTTCCGGACTCGATATACAGGATGTTCTGCCATCCCGGTTCGCCGGGTATGGGTTGCTCTGCAGCATTTGCCGGCGTCCCGAATCCGAGAGCCATGGCAAAACCCACAAGCGTAGCGAATATTGATTTTGTTTTCATATATTGTTAATTATTAGTTAATTGTTTCTTTAACACCAAAGAATCCAGTAGTCTGAAAATCAGATTGATTGAATAGATCTAAAATGACATAAAAACGAGTGCCGATACTGCGGTCTGGAATATATATGGCAGCATTAAACCACTCTGTGGTTGCTGGGTTTGAATAATAGATGCTTTCTCCTCCATCAATAATGAAATTGATCTTTTTGCCAGTATCGATATTTTGTGCGCTCATGAACACGAAGTGCTTATTATATAGTAAAGACCAGATCTTTTGTACGTCATATTCTCTATGGAAGTCAGATACAGCACATCCGACTGATTTTAATGCAGAATAAGCATTTTCAGGAGTGATGTCGGAAGATTCTTTTGTGTAGCTTGTCTTCATGTCTTTTCCTAAGTCATACATAAGTCTCGACATGGCCGAAACTGATCCGCTATATGAATATAGAAAAGAGATTGGTCGATTCCCGTAATCAGGAGGACTTACAATCGCATTCGCTTCTAAAGATGGAACAATGGGAAAGAATCCTGGCCCCTGTAATAAGCAGTAGTTGATTGATGGGAAATTGTATAAATAACTTTGATAAATCACTTCGCCCATTGTATATGACATAATGATCGCTCCGGAAGCAGCTCCAGTTCCAGCTTTGCATCCAGGATACTCATTATCTACATTTTTGTTGAACGGGTCTCCATCGTGAACAGAAGTCTCTATCCGTTCAGGCATGAAGTAATGGTAGTGGTTCCCACAGTAGTACGGAGTGCTTGTCTCTTCCGAAAATTTGTTGTACTTTTCATAGAAATAGTTTTCTATGTTGCCAAGGAACGGATGATCAATTTTTCCATCCGAGATTTTTAAGGATCCGGTCTTTGCGTAGGCCAACACCGGATAAAATCTTGTGTCGTTTGCGATGACTGCATATCCTGAATCATTATTGAAATTCACCACATATGCAAGAATCTCTGATAGCATTGATGTAGGAAGAGATGCCTTGTTTGAAGTAACATAGTCTACTGTATAAGGAGTAGACTGCTTGTCGTAGCCAAGTTTTTCAGCTGCATATGCAACTGCTTCTTCTTGAGAAAGAGTTCTTGCACCATTGAATTCGCTTCGAGTTTTCTGAACAGACAACGAATTCGAATCGAGAGGTTCATCCAGATTGGAATTTGAACAGGCGGTTGAGAGCATAGATATCCCCATCAGGAGGATACTGTGCAGGACTAAAAAGAGAGTGTTTTTTGTTTTCATGACTTTAGGTTTAAAGTTCTGCGGCAAATGTAAAAAATATATTCAATCGGTGCAAATTTTTGTTGTAGTTTTTTGAAATATTCCTAAATTATGTTGCAAATATTTAAAAATCGCCATGTTTTTTGAGATTAGCTAAGCGGAGCAAGGATTGTATGTTGGTTATTTGATTTGTGATAAATTTTTGCTTTTACTGGTTTTCTTGAGGACTGGACTCTGATAACCTTTATGCCGGAAGGATTCATGGTATATATCCTATATACGTTACATCCGACACGTTCAACCGCATGGGGTATGGGGCGCGATCGGCCCGGGATCGGCGTACCTCCGGGACGCCGACAGAAGCCCCGCGTCCTCCCCAATCATCGCGAAGCCCTCTGCGATCTCCGCGCTCTCTGCGTGAGATTTTTTTACCCGCACGCGCGTCAGCGCGGCGGAGGTCAACGCCTCGGAGAGGCGCTGCTCCCGGTCCGGTCGCGGCACGTGCTCAGGCCTATCCCACAAAAAATATATGCAGGGCTTATTGCTTATAGTGTTTTGGTAAACATTTTGGGTACGGAGTGGGCGATAAAAAAGTTGGTAAGTGAGTGATGTTTCGTGGAAAAGGTGTAATTTTGTGTTTGTTTTGATATCCGCATATGAAAATTACTGGTTTTCTTAAGGACTGGACTCTGATAATCGCCATGTTGGGAGGGATTCTGGGTTATTTTGTGTACACAGGCATCCCCTTTCTCGACGGTACACATGAGTTTGTGCGCGAGGCCGTAGACTTTATCCAGCCCGCGCTAATATTCTCGATGCTTTTTCTCACTTTCTGCAAGGTCGATCCCCGCGAGCTCCGGCTTCGCAAATGGCATCTCTGGCTTCTGCTCATACAGTGCGGACTTTTCGCCGGAATCGGCTGCCTGCTGATCGCCATGCCGAAGAGCAATCTGCGCATCGTGCTCGAAGGCGCGATGATATGCCTGATTTGTCCCACGGCCACAGCCGGCGCTGTCATCACCCGCAAACTCGGCGGCAATGTGAGCGACATTACCACTTATACAGTTCTGATAAATCTCGCCACCGCGCTCCTGATTCCGGCTCTGGTTCCCTTTGTGCATCCGCATCCGGGCATGACGGCATGGAGCTCGGCGGCTCTGATACTCGGCAAGGTGTTTCCGCTGCTTCTCCTGCCGCTTGTGGCGGCTATGGCGATACGCAGGATTCTGCCGCACGTCAGCGAACGACTGGCCCGGTATCAGGATCTGTCGTTCTATCTCTGGGCGGTGGCGCTCGCGCTTGCCACAGCCGTCACCACCCGGAGCATCGTTCACAGTGATGTAGATGTCTCAACGCAGATGTGGCTCGTAGCCGTCTCGCTCGTGTGCTGTCTGCTCCAGTTCGGACTCGGACGCCGCATAGGCGCGCATTACAACGACAAGATAACCGCCGGACAATCGTTTGGCCAGAAGAACACCGTGCTTGCCATCTGGGTGGGCTACACGTTCTTCACTCCGATCACCGCCATAGTCGGCGGCTTCTACAGCATATGGCACAACGTGATCAATTCATGGCAACTCTATGAGCACAAGAAGGCCACAGGCGGAGATACTACAGATATAAAGTCAGGCAACGGACACATCGCGGCTCACTGAGAAAAACGCAATAATATCAAAGGCCGGAACTTTCGCAGGTTCCGGCCTTTAGGCTCCGTTTCCCAAAAATTGTTAATGCAGGGGTCGCATGCTTGAGGTGATTTTGGTCCTGCAGG
>CAMWRV010000037.1 GCA_947176745.1 uncultured Muribaculaceae bacterium | reverse complement strand
TTCCCCCCCCCCCCCCCCTCACTCACCCCTCTTTTTGGGGGGGCTGGGTCTTTTTTTATCTCCCCCTTGCTACCCTGGTGGGGGGGGGGACACGCGTGCCGCACCCCTCCTGTATTGTCAACGGTATTATCAATGCTCTGCTTAACGGACCATTGTCTTGCGCACGCTGCCGTCGTTCATTTTGACTATATAGAGACCGGGAGCGGCGTCTGCGCCGACGCGTACACCCTGAAGCGTGTAGATACCGGCGATTCCGCTGTCATCTGCCGCGATGCCTGCCACTCCTGAGTTGTCTACCTTGACGGTCACCTTGCGGCTCACGCCATGACCTTTCACGGTGATCTCCGCGTCGCCTGCGGCGTCTGCCGATGCTGTCAGGTTGAGCGCGGCCTCGCCGTAACGGCCCGACGCCGACGCTGTGAGCCATGCGGGTGCGCCTTCCACGGTGAGCGAACCGCCGTCATGATAGCTGTCGAGCGTGTGTGCGACGGTCGCGCCGGGGTTGATCATGCATTCCTCTTCGGCCTCAAGCCAGGGGAAATATGCGTCGAGCATGATGTAGAACGACTGTGCCCCCTCGGTGTAGTTTACAACAGCTGTGTAGCTCTCGCGGACATCTCCGTCCCAGCACATCTCTTTCGACACCCATCCGTAGTATGCACCGAGCGGGTTGGAAAGCTCGCTGAGCACCGGCGAGAAGTACTCCACATTGGCTGCGTCACGGAATCCGCTGATACGGACCATATATGCGTCGCAGACATCTGTGCTCATCACCACCGGCTCGTCAAAACTGAATCTGACAGTAAGATAGTCAGTGGTTCCTCCTGTATCGAACTTCATGACGTCGCTGCCGGTGCAGAAAGCAGTGGCTATTGACTCTCCCGGAACACCCTCATCCGAAAGCGGCAGTATCTCCACCTTGAAGAGTGCGCCGTCGCTGATCTTGCCGAATGCGGCAGTCCAGACTCCGTCGATAACCATGGGGGCGTCGCCGGCCATGAAATAATTCATGTAGCCCTCGAGATGCGACCAGTTGTTTTCGTCGCCTTCGTCGCCGAAGGTGTATTCTGTCCAGTAGTTGTCGGAATCGCCGCTATAGCCGAATATAGGGACAAGCATGTCGGTATATGTCATCGTGCCTTCGGTGGCGGGGTCGACGACTCCGAGTCCGAACGGCTCGATAAACTTCTCTCTTGTATCGGGATCGGTGATCTCGAACTCAGCCTTGCCTCCTACCTGCACATAGTCGCCGGAGCTGTACTCGCCCGGCGTCGCGCCGGCCGCCATGCCTGTGAGCACGGGGGGATAGTAGAGGTTGTTGCGGGTGGTGAAGTCGCTTGTATAGTCCGGACGGAAAGTCACGGTCAGTTCATCCTGACTGTTGTCGGTCACCCATTCGTTGTCGGGTCCGAAGTATTCCCATGAGTAGGTGGCTCCCGGATTGTAGCTCAGGTTCACCCATGTCATCGGCCTGCACACCGGACCGGCGATCAGCGACAGACCGAGTGAGTATGACTGGGGCGAGATGCCGTACCACAGTGTGCCGGCGGGATGCATGTAGCTGACCTCGAGCGCGGGCAGTCCGACCTTAACGTCATCGATGATCTGAGTGTTGCCGTCGGTGCCGACATACTGGAAACCGATCATGACTCGCTTGCCGCCATATCCTGCAAGCGGCACCTTGATGGTCGACATCTCATACGTTATTCCGTCATACAGATCTTCCAGAGTCGCGTCTTCGAAGTCGGAGGCGAGCGATTTCAGCTCGACCCAGCTTGCGCCGCCGTCTTCGCTGATCTTTACCTTGAGATCACACGCCACAATCTTGTCGCCGATATATTCGAAAAGATCCCAGTCCACATTGTCCATCGAGAAATACCAAAGGCCGTCGTTGACTGTCCTGAACTGCAGCTCCATACCCTCCTCGACATCGAACGCGGGTGTGACAAGCCATTCATCCTTGAAATCGGGCGAATACTCTACCGCCGCCAAGTTGCCGTCCACGCCCACGTAGAAGAGGCCGTCGGGACTTGCCACATGCCATTTCTCGGCAACTCCCGATTCGCTCGCGTCGCGCACGGTCCAGTTTTCGGGCAGCCAGTCTGCATCCTCGCCGTCCCAGCCTTCGAAATTCTCGTTGAGCACGAAAGAGTCATCTTCCGCAGCGGCCTGTCTGACTTTTTTCAGTCCGGTGTCGATACGGCTGTTCTTCCTTTCTGCCACAATGCGTTTTACGCGGAGTCCGGTTCTGCTGTCTGTCACTGTCTGAAGCATGGCTGTGGCCGAAAGCCGTTCATTCTTCACTTTCCGTGAAAGGCCGGAGACATCGGTGCTCTTTACCGAAATTCTTGAAGCCGCAGCCGCGGCCGGAGGGGCGGCATACGACACACCTGTTATCATGGCGCCTGCAAGACCGGCAAGTAGAAATCTTCTAATCTCTTTGTCTGGTAGAAATCTTTTCATGTCTGTTGCTTTATATGTTTAATATCAAGTAATTGTATCTTTGTTGCTTTTTACAGAACCCTGAAGTCCCCGGCAATCGGGTCGTTCTCTTTTCAAAGTTCCCCTTCTGTCAATCAGTCTGACAGGATTACCTCCAAAAATCCACTTTATGGATTATATGTAAGACAAATTTATAAATTTTAAATCAAATTTCCAAACATTTCTGAAAATTTAATCTATCACGACTGCTGTTCCAAGCGAATTCCGCGCACTTTCTTGAAGTGTGTCACATACCAGTCCGTGCCAGGTATGATCCACACGTATTCACGGCCATCTTTCTCCGACCGGAAAGGGTATGCTCCCGACCGCACATGCACATATCCCTTGCCGAAGTCCATCCACAGCGAGACATTCATATCCTTTGCAGTGTCGATCGGCAGGTCTTCCGACCGCGCGAAATAGAAATTACCCGCTTTGCGTATCTTTCCGTCTTCCGAAGCCGGTTCGCCTGCAGTCGCGTCAATATGCCTCAATCGGGAAGGAAATATGATCTCGCATCCGTTCCAGTATCCCTCGCCGAAACCGTAATACCAGCGCACGTTGAACATGCCGGTCACATGAAATCTGTAATCCGGCATGTAGCCTGTCAGCGGTGACAGCTCTCTCAGAGTCTGGATGTCTCCGAACATATTTCCTTCCGGATTCTCAACGTATTCCATGATGACTTCCGCGTGAAGCTTTCTTAACTTCAAGGCTGCCACGCCGACGGCGGCAAGGTGCACATAGACCGCCGCAAGAAGCGGAACGGCAAGCGCGATTCCTGCCGCGCCATAACGCCGCGCCCGTGTGCCGAGATTGATCCGAAGCAGATCAACCGTTCCGGCTATGCACACAAGGTCGAGCCAGAAGCAGGCACGGCGCACGGCAAGCCCGAAGTAGCAGAGTATGGCGAGCGAGACGGCAGTATTGACCGATATGAAGACCTGCCGCGGGCTGACAAGTTGTCTCCTTTTGCTCCGGCGAATCAGTGTCATCGCCGCGAGCGCAAGGTAAAGCCATAATGCAGTTCCTTCCATGTGCAGGTTGCGAAGCACCCAAATCAGGCTTTGCGCTTCGACAAGCTCGGAACTTCTGTAGCGCATTCCCGGCACCGAGAGAAGCAGCGCGGCTCCGGCGACCAGTCCGGCGACGGCTGCGAATGTACCGGCCTCACGTCGACTGCGGAAGCATAGCGCCACGGCGGCAAGCCCGGCGGCGACAGGCACGGATATTCCCTCATGGCATATGCCGACGACAAATCCGAGACAGACGCCTGTCACGACGCGGCGCCATATGCCGTCGCAGCTTGCTTTCGGAGCACTCTTGCCGCATCCGGACCAAAGCAGCAGCCGCGAGGCCATCCACGCGGAGAATATGTAGTTGAACTGATAGTCCAAAGCGCCGAAATAATCGCGCCACGGCATGCAGAACGTCAGAAGCGCGAGACACACCGGCACAAGCGGCGAAAGCAGCCAGTCGCGGGTCGTGAGCCGGAGCAGCGTCATTACAGTCCATCCCCACAGAAGGGTCATTATGCCCGATCCCACCCATTTCGGAAACAGCAGAAAGAATGGTATAAGCAGATTCGGAAGCCTTATGTTGTCGTCGCCGTAATGCTCGCGCCATGTGTCCAGAATGCCTTCCCACGGGATTCCGGCACGGAACACGACTCCGCCGTTCTCTGGAAAATCAATTCCCTGCGACACGAACCAGGGCCGAAGATGCACCATATACATGTAGTCGTCGTAATACTTCGGCATTCCGATGAAAAAGAATCCGAATCCTGCGACAAACAGCGCGATCCAAACCGCGTTCCAACTGAAGCATCCTCTGAAGGCGCGCATATGACTCGATCCCGTTTTCATTTCACATCGATTCTGCGGAAACGGCCTGCTATCTGTTCGAGTGTGGCCTCCTGAGGATATACCACCTCAAAGCGCGTGCCGTCGGCTTCCGACGTGAACGCATAGCAATGCATGCTCACATCGTCGCGTTTCCAGATGCCGAAGTCTATGTCGGCATTGAATGCCTTGGGAGCATCCTCTTCGGATTGACGCACAAGGTAGCCGCGACACAGCCGCAGACCGGAATCTCCGGCCACGGACTCTCCCTCGCCGGCGCGTATGTCGCGCAGTGTGTCGGGTATGACACGGAAGTCCATCGTGCCTTTGTGACCAGAGTAGTAGTTGTTGGCCGACATGATGTTCCAGTTGTAGGTGAAGAGTGTGAAATCGGGCATGAAGAAGCATATGGCCGGAGATCGCGTCTCGTCGGTTATGTCGGCAAAAAGCTGACGTTCCGGATCGGCATGCCATTGCGCCAGCAGTCCGCGCATCTGACGGGATATCCTGACGGTGTATATGTCGACAAACAGCAGATGAGCCACCGTGAGCGCCGACAGCAGCAGGCCGGCTACAGCGCTTCCTGCCGAGTATCTGCCGCATCGCGCTCCCCACAGTCTGCGGGCGAGCATCATTATGCCGATCACCGAGGCCATGTCGCTCCACCAGCCGGTGCGGCGCATGGCATTGCTTGCGAACGCCATGACAAGGGGAACCGCCGCGCTGATCAGCAGCAACAGCAGGAAGCGGTCGGAAACCAGTTTCCGCCATCCTTCGCGGCAGAGGGAGATGACCGCCATGACAGTCATCAAGCAGAATGCAGGGTGCTGCAAGAACATCAGCGCGGCTCTGTAGAACGAGAATCGTGCCGTCAACACCTCGCCGCCGATCCTGACCCGAAGCCCCGGGGCGGCGGCAAGCCACAGAAGCCCGGCGGCGAGTCCGGCAACGGCCCAGATATAGCGCCGCGTCCAGCAGTCCCTGCAAAAGAGAATCAGTGCAAGCAGGGCACAGAATATCGGCGCGGCAAAAGCCTCCTGCCAAGCGCCGAGCAAAAAACCGCACACGGCGCAGGGCCATACGTGCCTGGAGTCTCTGCGACGAAGCAGGAGCAGGAAGCTGACCGCAAGTGCGCTGGTCAGCACGTAGTTGAACTGATAGTCGAGAGCTCCGGCCTGTTCGCGCCAGGGGAGCAGGAAGGTCCAGAGCGCGAATGCCGCAGGCACCAGCGGAGACCGACGCCAGTCCGCACCGGCAAGCTTGAAACTTCCCCACATGGCGTAGACCCACGCCGCAAGCGCGAGCGTCGAACCGACCCATTTCGGCAGCAGAAGAAAAGGCACGACAAGGATGTTGCAGAGCCGGGAGTTGTCGGTCATGATATGGTCTTTCCACACTCCGGCGATATCGCGCCAGGGAATCCCGGCCGACAGGATGTCTCCTCCATCTGTCGGATACCATACGCCCTGACTCTCGAACCATCCGCGCAGCCGCTCCATATACCACCAGTCGTCGCAGTATTTCGGCATCCCGATCAGGAACACTCCCATCCCGGTCACTGTCAGAGCCCACAGCACCAGATTGAAAACCTCGCCTCTCTCTATCCTCATGTCTCTCATTCCCTCTGAATGGTTATTCATTCTCTATTCCGGGAATTGCTCCGACATACCTGACATTGCCTATAAGATTGTCAAGCACACGGTGGTAGATACGCACAAACCAGTATCTCTTGCCGTTCTTCTCGGATACAAACGGTGCTATCACAACCGCCGTATCGGTTTTCATGCCCCATCCGAAATCCATCGGCACGTTGCGGCCAATGCCGATAATGGCGGCCTCAATCTCCGGTATAGCCTCCGTAACAAGATAACCATCCACTTTTCTGACGTGTCCTTCTCCTGGCAGGAGTTCCCCTTCCTCGCCTGAATAGTCCCTCAATTTCTCCGGGATGAAATGAATCATGCCTTTGAGCGGATTGCCTTCGAGATCCTTGTCGGTAAGTGCAGGGTAGCCTATCCAGTAAAACTCATATACCTTCATGTCGAAAATGGATAAGAAAACCCAGGGGTTGAGTTCGTATGAGGCGAGCCAGTCGTTATAGACAGGTTTGTCAGGATGCTGCACGAATGAGTCTATAGCAGCCCGGAACTCACGCTCGGATCTGATCACGCAGTAACTTGTGATTGACAATACGACAGTCATGGCGACCGACATTACCGCGTTCAGGACTCCTGTCAGTTTCTTTCCAGACCGGCTTTCGAACCACTCATCTTTTATCATGATATAGAATATACCCAATGCCGAGCACATGTCTCCGAACCACACTACCCGCGGTTCTCCCGTCGTAAAGTAAGAGAGAAATATCGAGATCCATACGGATACAAACAGAAAGACTATGAACGGAGATCTGAGCCTGATTCCACGGTTCTTACGCATGGCTTCGGCAACAAGCAGCGCGTTGAATATCCACAGTGCGGGATGCCACATGAATATCTTCACAAACCTCTTGATCATAGAAAGCGGTCCGGTCAGGTAGTAATAGTCTACTGCAATCGAAAACCGATTGGTGAGGCTCGGCGCAAGAACTATCCAAAGAAGGCCCGCTGTCAGGCACACTATGGCCGCCACATATTTTCCCGACCGGTTCTTTCTGAACAGAATGGCCGAAGCTGTCAGTCCGGCTATAAACGGCAGGGAATACGCTTCGTGAAACATCCCGAGAAGCAACGCGACAAGTGCTGTGACCCAGATACGTTCACCGGCTCTCTCTTTGAACAGCCGTCTGAGCAGTATATATGACAGAAAGGTCGGTATTATGTAATTAAACTGAAAGACAAGGCTCGACATCTGGTTCGACCAAGGCAGGAAAAGCACCCATCCGGCCACTATCATCGGCGTAAGTCGTGACCGGCTCAGACGGATTCCCAGGAATTCTGCCTCGACTCGCAACGTCCACAACAAGCATATCAAGCATATCGATGCTCCGACCCACTTGGGGAACAACATAAAGACTGTGGCAATGATGTTGCTTAGCCGGGCATTGTCTCCATAGTACAGGGTTTCCCATGTGACAACAAGCCCATCCCAGGGGATACCGGCCTTGAACGGATTGCCTCCGTATGTAAAGTATCTGACACCCTGTCCGGAAAACCAGTCGCGGAACGATCCAACGAATCTGATATCGTCGGAATATTTCGGCATGACTATCAGAAAGATTCCCATGCCAATTGCAAATATAGCCAAGACAAGCAGGTTTACGACCTTTTTGCCCTCCGTTTCTGTCAGTTTATCTGTTTTTATCATTTCTGACTACTTATCCTCAATAAATTTACCCATCGATACAATGTCTCCGGTCAGTCTCTCGATCTTTCTGTCGGTCAGTTCCAGTCTGTAATGCGTTCTGCCGTCGGCCTCCGAAACAAACGGTATCACAAACGCTCTCAAATCGCGGATTCGGATTCCGAAGCGGTCTATGCCGGCAAAAATTGTTCCGTCACGCATGGCGACTGTATCAAGATCGACCACATAATGCCCGTTATAACTTCTCACTCCTCCCTCGCCCGGAACGGGAATGCCCTTCGACGGGACATAGTCTCTAAGATCGGGATGAACCATATGAGCCATATCCGGAGTCCGCCTGCCGTCTCCAAGCGCAAAAGGTGGTGTAAGCACCGCATATCCAACTGAATACGAATCAAATTTGGTAAGCATAAAAACCGGTTTGTCCATATCGCCGAACCAACTGCTGTACACGTTCCCGAAGGGATCGGCAAGAAAGACCTGCAGCACACGGTTCCATTCACGTGCCGTCCTTATGACAAAAATATCTGTAAGAAGAAGCGAGACCAGGCATGCCGACATGCAGATGACTCCTGCCACTCTGCCCGACAGCCGATATGGCTTCCAATACTCTTTCCATACCACCGCAAGCATGTACCCGATTCCGAGCACCGACATCATGTCGGCCCACCAGCCCGCACGGGGTGACGCCGTGGAAAAAACCGCGAGTCCTACCGATGCCCACATGCTGACTGTGACAAGTGTCGCGAAACTGTCGCTGAAGAACCTGCGGACTCCTCTCCTGATGCAGACATACAGAGCCAACAGCGTGAATATCACGACACCCGGATGCAAGAAGAGTGTTATCTTCACGAATCGCCTGGCGATATCTGCCACCGCCGACTGCCATGACATGTCGAGATGGCTGCTGCGCACCGCGAACCCGGGCGCGATCATCAGCCACGCAAGCCCTGCGGCCAGAGCCGCCAGCAACATCAGATTGTCGGCGGTTCTCTCTTTTTTGTAGAATATAAGGCAGACGGCCACTCCGACGGCGAGCGGTAGCGAGAATGCCTCGTTCCAGGCGCCGAGCAATAGTCCTGTCGAGACAAGCAGGATACGGCGCATGACTCCTTTATCCGGTTCTTGTTTCAGAACGAGAACCGCAAGCGACAGCGCAGTGGGCAGAAGATAGTTGAACTGGTAGACCAATCCTCCCATATGGTTCTGCCACGGCATAAGGAAATACCACATGGAAAGCATCACCGGAACAACGGTCGATCGGCGCCGGTCTACCCCGAGAAGCCGGAATGACGCCATCACCGTGTAATAAAGACAGAGCACAGCTATTACCGATCCAATCCATTTCGGCATGAACAGGAAGAACATAACTATCACATTTCCTAACCTCGCATTGTCATAGTTGTAATGATATGCCCATGACTCGATGATCTCTTTCATCGGAAACCCGGTCCGGAACACATTGACTCCGTCGGTAAAACGGTCACATCCGTGCGTGTGAAGCCAGTCTCCTAATGAACTCATAAACCACCTGTCATCTCCATATTTCGGCATGGCGATCAGAAACACTCCCATGCCGAGAATGAACAGGAGCAGGCAGATCACGTTCGGACATATCAGATTCTTTATCTTTTTTGCTGTCTCGTTCATAACTCTATTTTCTCGATTTCTCCCGCCATCAGTTTCCAGTTGCCGTGCCAGGGATAGCAGAAGCTATATTCCCGTCCGTCTCTCTCCGATACGAACGGAGTGCATATGAACACAGCGGAAGTGCGTAAGCCTGTTGTCATTGTCACGGTCATCTCTCGTTCTTTACTATTCGGTGTACCCGGCGTATCTGCTTTTATGAAGAAAAGTCCTCCCACACGGCGCATTCCGCTTCCGCCGGGCACTTCCTCTCCGGATTCTTCCGTGACACGCCGTAGTGCCGACGGGATGACTGTCAGATAGTCCGTTTGTCTGTCTCCGTGATAATAACGGTCAAGATAGGGCAATGTGTATGGTGAAATATAAAGCCCTACATCTGGAGTTCCGGCGCATATGGCCGGAAGGTCGCCGAACACCGGTATATCGGAGAACACCACACGCTCCCCTCTCCTGACATGTGTGTCGAGTATTTCTGCAAATGTCTTTCTTATTCCCAACGTATATGCGTCGACGGCTGCCCAGTGCGCGCACACGGCAACCCCTCCTGCAATATACGCTGCCTGAAGCATAAGCCTGACCGCGGGTCCTCCCGGTCTACGCATCTCCTGCAGTAGAGCCGACACGCCGACCACCGACATCATGTCGGCCCACCAGCCGACTCGCCGCTCGCCGGTAGTGAACAATTGCACGGCAAGTATCGCGACACTTCCTGCGATTATGAACACCATCAGAGGGGTGACCACTTTTCTTCCGCGCCGTGCAAGGCCTGCCACCCACATTGCCATGAACAGCAGGAAGGCCGGGTGACCGGCGATCAGTCTTGACACTCCACGCGACAGCGACATGCCGTGAAGCAGTTCGCGGCCGATACGCTCCTGTCCGGCGGGGGCGAGCATCAGTATTGCCGCCCCGCAGAGAAGTCCGGCCATAGCCACGGCGAGATTTTTTCGCCTGCATCTTTTGAAAACAAGCATCACGACGGCGAGCCCGGCAACCGTCGGGAGACTGAATCCCTCGTGCCATGCGCCCGCCACTGTCCCGGCAAGAAAGAGAAGCACAAGTCTACGGGCTGAGTCTCCCGTTTCGAGGGCAAAAAGAATATACCACATGATCACTCCGCTCCCTATCAGATAGTTGAACTGATATACGAGCGACCCCATATGCTGCTGCCAAGCCATAGCGAAGCTCCACAGAATGAGTGCGGCCATGACCACGGGCGACCGGCGCATGTCAACGCCCGCAAGCCGAAAACTCACGCGCATGACGACTGCCCATGCACCGAGCGCGAGCAGCGACCCGACCCATTTGGGAAGGATCAGAAAGAAGGGTACGACAAGATTGCATAGACGCGCGTTGTCGGTGGCACAGTGCTCTCTCCACACTTCAACTATCGCCCGGAACGGCACTCCATGCGTCGCCACATCGCGCAGCCCGCATTCGAGTCCGCTGCAGCCCGTGGCGTCAAACCATGCCCGCAGCGGAGTGGCATACCAGAAATCGTCGTTGTATTTCGGCATGAACACAAGAAATATGCCCAGTCCGACAAGATAGAGGGCTGTCCACACCGCGTTCATGATTCCGGTGGCCGTCCGTTCTGTTTTATGCTTATCGGTCATGTCGGGTGATTTGTTTGATCCCGCGCAGTCTCAGGGGCAACTCTTTTTTCCAGGGATAGAGATACATGTATTCTTTGCCGTCGCCGCGCGAGCGGAACGGATAGTGGCAGAACATGACACGGCAGACGCCGTAGGGGCCGAAATCGCAGTCGTAGGGAAGTATCTCATACCGCCCGCAGTCAACCTTGCCGAATAGCAGGTCTCCCTCGCGGCGTATCCTGCCGTCGGGCGTAAGTGGCTCGCCGGTCGAGGAGGTGACATATTCAAGTTCCGACGGTATCACCGACGGATATTCCGGCAGATCATAATAGAATTTTATTGCGGCGAGCGACTCCGGAGTCGACAGCATTCCCATGTCAGGTGTGCTCATACAGTAGAAGGGGAGGGTCTCGAAACTTCCGGTCGTACGGAACACTACCGGATCGCCTGTGCGCCGCAGTTCCGCTGTGACTTCGCGAAAATCGCGAGCCATGCGCAGGGCATAGACGTCGACTGTGGCCCAGTATGCGGAGAAGGCTGCCGCGAAGAGAGCCGTCGTTGCAGCGCATATGGCTTTTCGACGCTTCAAGGCGGGAATCAGTGTGCGGGCCGCAATAGCGAGAAGTCCGGTCACGGCCGCCTCGTCGGCCCACCAGCCGACTCGCCGCGTCTGCGTGGTGACTATCTGAAGAATTATTGCTGTCAGGGCGGAGACTGCAATGGCGGTCTGAAGCGGCGATCTCATGAGATGCCGCCATCGTCTGCACGCCATGCACACGCATGCCGTCATGACGTACAGAAGAAACACCGGATGCGTCAGAAATGCCCTGAGCACCACTGCGACTCCATATGTCTTTCCGGCCGTCTCCACGGCGAGGCGAACCGCCGTGGCGGGCACGCAAAGCAGCAGCGACAGCCCGGCGCAGAGGCCGGCCACCGCGACAATCTCTCTTCTCCCGCGCATCTGCCTGAACATGAGCATGCCGGCGGCAATTCCCGCAAGCAGGGGCAGGGCGAAGCCTTCGTGCCAGCAGCCGGTAAGGAAGGAGGCAGCAGCTATGGCGACCGTCCTACAACAGCCCGGTTCCGCGCTTCTGAAAAGCATGACAAGAAGCCAGAGCGCGGGCAGTCCTGACAAGAGATAGTTGAACTGATAGTCGAGCGCGCCGATCTGCTGCGACCAGGCCATGCCGAATGTCCACAGGAGTAATCCGGCGGCGACTGTCAGAGGATTACGCCCGTCCGCACCGGCAACGCGCATACTCATGGCCATGACGCCGCCCCAGCCGAGCAGCGCCAGGCAGGATCCGATCCATTTGGGCAGCAGAAGGAAGAACATTGCCACAAGGTTGCAGAGGCGACCGTTGTCGGTGGCACGGCGTTCGCCGAAAGTCGCGAATATCTCTTCCCACGGCACTCCGTAGCGGATGATGTCGCCTCCCTGCGTGGGATCGGTTATACCCTGCCGGGCGAACCATGGCCGCATACGCATCAGATACCACAGGTCGTCGACATATTTCGGAGTGGCGATCAGGAATATGCCGAGTCCGGTCATAAATATCAGAATCATGACCGCCACCGCATAGGTTCCGTCTGTTGTATGACGCGCCTCTTTCATCTCTTTTTAATCATCACCTGTTGTCACACAAGCCAGTGCATAATGCTCTGCAGCGCGGCACCCGCCAAAACGGACAGTCTGCCGAATATGCTGTATTCGAATCCTATGTCGAGTATATCGTTGCCATACCAGCCCGGGCCGTCGAACCAGCATAGGAACAGCAGGAGCATCCACCCGCGCGACACGGGAAGACGAGACTCGGTCCATCGGTTGAGCCGCACGGCGAAGTTCATGTAACCGCTTGGGAACGCTGTCCTGATTCTATCCTGCCCGAGCACAAGAAATGCCCCGACGGTGCATGTGGCCACATACTGGAACATCCGCAGGTTGTCGCAGCTCAGCACTGTCCACATCGGGAGCATGCAGACCGTCAGCAATATGAAGACTGCCGCGATATTCGCCCGGTCACGTTCGTCATATCGTGATTCCGGGTGGCGGAAGGCCTTGAGGAAGAAGGTGACGATGTAGTAGGCGAGAAACATGGCCAGCGGACGGATGAACATGCTTATGAAGTAGTAGGGATAGCCTGTGTTTCTCCGCAGATGCAGCATGAATGTAGGCACGGTCTCCCAGTCGAGCGCGCCTATGGCGTTCTCGGGGTTGTAGGGATGCACCTCGCTCCCCGCGAGCGTGTTCCACGAACCGTTTATGGCCACGACTGTTTCATGCGAACCGTGTCTCACGCACATGAGGATAAAACTCCCCAGCACCGCCGCGGCTGTCAGCACGAGAAGCCACCTGTGGCGCCCGTCGGCAAGAAGAAGCATCACCAGCGGAACGCCGAAGAAGAGAAACGCCTCGTGCACGAACATGCAGAACACCATCAGGACTCCGGCGCCGGCTCGCCGCCACACCGCCGGATCTTTCTCCTTCAGCAGCAGCAGACAGGCGACATAGCACCATATCAGCAGGAAGTCCTTGCGGATCACGTAGTCCACATATCCGAACATCAGTGTCGAGCCAAGAAGCCACCAGCAGAGATGCTTCTCGCGGAATTTCCTGAAGAAATAATATAACAGGCTTCCGTATAGACCGAGGCTGACGAGGCTGACGATATACCTCGGCCCCGCGCCTGTCATGTCGCAGAGTCGCCACAGTCCATCGCCGATAAGGCCGCGCCTTACGAACCCGCCCTGATAGTTTATAAGCCATTCGGTGAATTGCCAGTAGTTGATTCCTTCGGGTATGACAAAGGTCAGCTTGTACCAGTATATGTAAAGTCCGTACAGGATATAGACGCCAAGGGCACATCCCATGACGCGACCCCATATCACCTCGCTTCGGGTTCTCCGTTCTCCTGCTCTTTTCTCCATACCTCTTATCATTTATGGGTTCTGATCAGAAGGTCTGGCCGTAGGCGGCGCGGTCGAGGCTGCGGTAGCCTATCGCCTCGGCGATGTGGGCGGTCAGCACGGGGAGTCCGGCGGCTTCTTCGGGCGTGTGAGCCGGCGTGCCGTCGGCATTCCTGCGGGTGGCGTAGTCGAGATCGGCTATCGTGCGGGCCACGCGGAGGATGCGGTCGAACGCACGGGCCGACATGTTGAGCCGCGTCATCCGCTCCTTGAGTTTCTTCATTCCGGTCTCGTCGGGCCATGCGTAGCGGTGGAGCAGCCGCGAATTCATCTGGGCGTTGCTGTGGATTCCGGCCTCGTTCCTGTAGCGGGCCTGCTGCACGGCGCGGGCAGCCACCACCCGCTCGCGGATCGAGGCGGAGCTTTCGCCGGGACTCCTGTCGGCCATGGCGTCGAATTCCACCGGCTCTATCTCGACCTGAAGGTCGATGCGGTCGAGCAGAGGGCCGGAGATGCGGTTCATGTATCGCGATACCTGCCCGGGCGCACACGTACACCGCTTGGTCGGATGGCCGTAGTATCCGCACGGACAGGGGTTCATCGACGCCACAAGCATGAAGCTCGCGGGATAGTCGACAGTGTATTTCGCACGGCTCACGGTGATGACCCAGTCTTCGATCGGCTGACGCATCACTTCGAGCACCTGCCGGGGAAACTCAGGAAATTCGTCGAGGAAGAGCACCCCGTTGTGCGCCAGCGAGATCTCGCCGGGCATCGGACTCGCGCCGCCCCCGACGAGGGCCACGGGCGAGACCGTGTGATGGGGCGTGCGGAAAGGCCGGCGGGTCATAAGCATCGATCCTCGCGTCAGTTTTCCGGCCACTGAGTGTATCTTGGTGGTTTCCAGGGCCTCGGCCATGCCGAGCGGCGGGAGTATCGACGGAAGACGCTTGGCCATCATCGACTTGCCGGCCCCGGGAGGCCCGATCATCAGTATGTTGTGCGCGCCGGCGCATGCCACCTCGAATGCCCGCTTCACGCTCTCCTGCCCTTTCACTTCGGAGAAGTCGAAATCGAAGCGTCCGGCATCGGCGGCAAAGAGTTCGCGCGTATTGACGCTCACGGGCCGCACCTCTCCTGTTCCGGCGAGTATGCCGACGACTTCGCCGAGATTGCGCACGCCGTAGACCTCAAGCCGATTGACCACGGCGGCCTCGGTTACGTTGGCCTCGGGCACTATCAGTTTCTTCAGTCCCATCTCTCTGGCCTTGACGGCCATGGGCAACGCGCCTCTGACCGGAAGCACCGACCCGTCGAGGCTCAGCTCGCCGGTGATCATGTACTCATTGAGATCTTCACACCTGAACAGCTCGCCGGCCGACATAAGTCCCACGGCTATCGGAAGGTCGTATGACGCTCCCTCTTTTTTCACATCGGCCGGTGCGAGATTGATGGTCGTGCGGTAATGGGGAAACGGCAGCCCGCTGCTCTGCATGGCGGAGCGGATGCGGAGCTGGCTCTCCTTGACCGCGGTGTCGGCCATTCCCACGATATTGAAGTGGGAACCGTTTTCGACAAGGGTCTCGATCGTGACCGGGAAGGCGTCGATGCCGTGTATGGCTGCGGTGTAGACTTTTGTTAGCATAAGGGGCTCTGATGTCAGGTTGTTAGTGTTATGGCATTCTCTCCCGCCAGTGTCGGGATAGATGCCGGCGCGTCATTTCATCGACTCGCGGAACCGCTCTGCGGCTTCCTCCATGTTGTCGCCACGGTAGACCACCCGGCCTTTGCTGTCGGCGACTATCATGTAGGGCACCCGCATCACGCCGGCCTCTCGGGCCACTGCGTCTGACACGCCGAGCGGCATCCATGCCCGCACTGCGGTGCGAAGGGAGTCGGTACGCGTCGGATAAAGCCGGGTCATCGAGTCGGTGTCGAAGCCGATGTCGGCTATCACCCGGCGCGACGAGTCGGGATATTCGCGCACAAGTGCGCGGAGCGCGGCTATGTCGCTGCCGTGGGTGCGGGCGTTGTTGCGCGTGAAGTAGAGAAGCAGGGGCACACGCCCCGGTTCTATGGTGTCGCATCCGGTGCCGAGAGTCTTGAGCACAATCCGTGAGGGCAGACGGTCTTCGGCCGGCACGTCGCTATCCATATCGCTGCGCGACACGAGATCTTTCCATTTCCGGTCGGCGGCTTCATCGCGGAGCAGGTTCCAGTTTCTGCGGAATCCTGCCTCGTCTGCACGGCGGTCGAAACTGACAAGCATCAGCAACGCCGACGCAGGATCGGCAGGATGCGCCGACACATATGCGGACACTGCCTTGTTGAGCGCGAGCCGGTCCTCGCGCTTGCCGCCGCGGGCTGCCGCGATGACACCGGCATTGGCGGTCCGCCATTCCGACAGCGACTCGCTGACCGGGTTGCCGCTCACTTTCCATTCGGCGGGAGAAGCCGATTTGCCGCTGATCTCTATGTGGTCGCCGCGCTCGGCGTAGATGACGGTCTGAGGATCTTTCGCTCCCGCCACAAACAGCCATATCAGCGTCGGATTGACTGTCGGCAGCACTGCCTCGCCATGGCCTTCGGCCACATTGACCACCTCCTCGGTGATCCATCCTTTGGCCGGGTCGGAAGCATAGTATAGAAGCGTGTACGTGCGGTTGGTCTTCTCAGGCAGATCGAAGCTGACACGGATCTCGTTGCGCGTACAATCCGACAGGCCGAGGCAGCACAATGCTGCCCCGGCCAGAAGGATAAGTATGGTTCTGATATTCTTCATGCTGACGACAGGTTACGGCGTCTCCCCCGGCTCAGACATACTCCTCGCCGAAACGAGCGGTCACGTCGTTGACAACCTGGCGTATCTTCTGTTCCTCGGCAAGTGGATAGATGAGAAGGGCGTTGCCGCTGTCGGCCACGATGTAGTCTTTGAGTCCTGACGCCACGACGATCTTGTCGGGCGCGGCGGCGAAGAGCGTGCCCTCGCAGCCGTGGGCGAGCACCTTGCAGTTCTGTGTCACGTTGCGCTCGGCGTTCTTGGGCGAACAGTCGTAGAGGGCGTTCCACGTGCCTAAGTCGCTCCAGCCCAGATCGGCTGTCTCGACGTAGACGTTGTCGGCCTTCTCCATGATGGCGTAGTCGATCGAGATCGAGGGGGCGTTGGGGAATGACCGGGCTATGAAGTCTCTCTCGGCGGGCGTGCCGAAGACTCCCTCGCCGGCGTCGAACACGGCCGCGGTCTCGGTGTCGTAGCGGCTGAACGCGCGGAGTATGCTGTCGGCACGCCAGAGAAACATGCCTGAGTTCCAGAAGAACTCTCCGGTGCTGAGGAAGACCTTGGCCATCTCGAGATCGGGTTTCTCGGTAAATGACTTCACTTTCATTATGTCGCCGGCTCCGTCGACTTTCGCGCCGCGCTGTATATAGCCGTAGCCTGTATGGGGAGATGTCGGGCAGAGTCCGATCGTCAGCAGACGGTCGCCACCCTCGACAAACTCGAGTCCGCGCCTGATCACCGAGTGAAACTCGGTCTCGCGGAGTATCAGATGGTCGGACGGCAGCGTCACTATCGACGCCTCGGGGTCGAGGGCGTGGATGTGGCGGGCGGCCCAGCAGACGCAGGGAGCTGTGTTGCGGCGCGCCGGCTCAAGAAGGATATTCTCCTCTTTTACCTCGGGAAGCTGCTCGCGTATGATGTCGTAGTAGGCGGCGTTGGTCACAAGTATGATCCGCTCCGGATCGGTGATCGGGAGCATGCGGTCGTAGGTGAGCTGGAGAAGACTGCGCCCCGTGCCGAAGAAATCGAGAAACTGTTTCGGTCGTCCGCTCCGGCTGAAAGGCCAGAATCGCGATCCGACTCCGCCACACATTATCACACAATAACGGTGGCTTTTCATTTCGTTGACTGTATCCATGTCTGTGTGCTGGTCGTTACTTGATTGCTGTTAAGCAGGTTTGTTTCTATGCAGGTTTATTTCACTGTGGAGGGAAGCGTCTTGAACTGGTGCTTCACACCCTCGACCACATTGAGCATGTAGTCGCCGAGTTTCTCGGCCTCGCCGATGAGATCCATGAAGAAGATTCCCTCCTGATAATCATATTCCTTATTGTTGATGCTGAAGATGTTGCCGTCGCGGAGCTTGTTGCGCAGGTTGTTGATCTCGCGCTCCTTGTTGTAGGCGGCGACTATGCGCGAGTTCTCCGGAGTCTCAAGTTCGCCGAGCAGACCCAGCACGTTGGCCATGGCCTCGCCGACAAGGTCGTACATCCGGTCGATCTCACGCAGCACGCCCTCGTTGAAGTCCACGTGTATCTGGTTCTTGCGATTGAGGGTCTTGGCCACGTTGTAGCATCCGTCGGCTATCGACTCGATCTCGCTGACGATACGGAGCATTCCGGCCACGCGCATCTTGCCCTCGGGACTGAGGCGTCCTTCGGCCACGCTGTTGAGGAATGTGCCGATCTCCATCTCCATGCGGTCGGAGATCTCCTCGTATTTCTCTATCCGGTCGAATGTGGGCTGATATTCCTCGTCTTTCATCTCGAGGTGGATCATCTTGCGTGCCATGCCGATCATACGCTCCACCCTGCGCCCGTAAAGCTCGATCTCTTTCTGAGCCTGGGTGATGTTGAGCTCGGAGGCAGAAAGAAGACCGCGGCCGATATATTTGAGCACGAATTCCTCTTCATCCTCTTTGTGGCGCATCGGCATGATCCAGCACACTATCCTGACGTAGAGCTTCGTGAACCATATCATGACCAGAAGGTTGATGGCGTTGAAGACCGTAGGGAACATGGCCAGGCCGAAGGCCACGCAGCTCTGCGCCCGGGCCGTCATGCCTCCGCGTTCGTCGAGCAGTGTCGTGCCGCGCATGCCGGCCTCCTGCGACTCTGTGATCGACAGCGGGTTGATGCCGTCGCAGGCCTTGGTTATGTCGGCCACGAGATCGACAAACGGATGGAAGCAGCAGAGCACCACCAGCGAGCCGAGCACGTTGAAGAGCACATGTCCCATCGCCGTGCGGCGTGCAGCGAGGTTTCCGCTCAGCGACGCCAGAACCGGAGTGATGGTCGTTCCGATGTTGCCGCCAAGAATGATGGCGCACCCCAGCGTGAACGAGATCCACCCCTGCGAGCACATGATAAGCGTGATCGCGAATGTGGCAGCCGAACTCTGGGCGATCATCGTGAACACTATGCCGAGGGTGAAGAAGATCAGCACGGAGCCGACTCCAAGTGAGGTGTAGCCGGTGACAAATCTGAGCATTTCCGGATTTTCCTGCAGGTTCGGCACGTAGTGGCTGATCAGGTCGAGACCCATGAAAAGGAAACAGAATCCTACAAGAAACTCGCCCATCGACTTGTAGGCGCTTTTCTTCATGAACATCATGGGCACTCCGGCTGCAAGAAGCAGTATGCTGTAGTCAGATATGTTGACTTCAAACGAGAAGGCGGAGATGATCCATGTCGTGGCGGTCGTGCCGACGTTGGCGCCGAAGATCACGGCCATGGCCTGCGCGAGGCTCATGAGACCGGCGTTGACGAAGCTGACCACCATCACGGTCGAGGCGCTCGAACTCTGTATCAGAGCCGTGATCAGGACGCCGGTCAGGACGCCTGTCACACGGTTGCGGGTCATTATGCCGAGGATGTTGCGAAGCCGGTCGCCCGCAACTTTCTGAAGACCCTCGCTCATGACCTTCATTCCGTAGAGGAAAAGACACACCGAACCCAACAGGCTTATAAAGTCTATTACACTATAGTTCATGACATCTGTTAGACGTTTGTTTGCTCTCGGACATGCGTTCCCGCTCATGGCAGGCACGGCTTGTCCATCTGTATTTTCATATTTTCTGCAAAGATAGCAATATTTTTGCTTATCTTTGTAATCGATAACTGATTATTGTAATCGATAACAGATTATTTTATGGAGATAAGCGTGGTTTTCCCTTTCGAAAAAGACATTCCCGACGTCCGCGACATCTCGGGCGTACACCCTTTCAGCCTCGGCAATTCCTCTACGGGGCGCCGGCGTGAACTGAGGGCCATAGTGGCCGCCGGTCTCGACGGCGAGATCGGCTTCCGCGGCGATATGCCCTGGCATATTCCGGAAGACCTCAGGCACTTCAAGGAGCTGACCGTGGGGCATCCGGTCATAATGGGACGCGCCACATGGCTCTCTCTGCCGAGACGTCCGCTGCCTGGCCGACGCAACATCGTCCTCTCGCGCGATCCTGAATTCCGCGCCGAGGGCGCGGAGACCGCCGCTTCGCTCGAAGAGGCGGTGGCCATGTGCCCCCCGCCCGAGATTCCATACATTATCGGTGGCGGGAAAGTGTATGAGGCGGCCATGCCCTGGCTGACGCGCATCGATCTGACTCGCGTCAAGGCGCGGTTTCCCGAGGCCGACACTTTCTTTCCGGCGCTCCCGGAGCAAAAATGGATATTGACCGGCGCGTCGGAGACTCAGGTCTCTTCATCCGGACTTATTTTCAGATTCGAGACTTATGAAAGTAGTGATAATTAACCGGTCAGACTCCACGGGCGGCGCGGCTGTGGTGAGCCGACGCCTCATGAACGCCCTGCGCGATTCGGGAGTCGAGGCGTCGATGCTTGTGGCCGAGAAACTGACTGACTCGCCTCACGTGCATATCGCCGCGCCTCCGGCTCGCATCCGCCGCGCGTTTCTTGCCGAACGCCTCAAGGTCTTTCTCGCCAACGGTCTGCGCCGCGACACGCTTTTCAAGGTCGATCCGGCATCTGACGGTCTGCCGCTCCACCGCAACAGACTTGTCCGCGAGGCCGACGTGATCTGCCTCGGATGGGTCAACCAGGGCATGCTTTCGCTCGCTGGTCTGCGACGCATTCTCGCGCTCGGACGCCCCGTCGTGTGGATCATGCACGACATGTGGAATTTCACCGGCATCTGCCACCACGCGGGCGACTGCGACCGATGGCTCAACGGCTGCGGCCTCTGCCGTTTTCTCGGACCCGGCGCTTCTACGCAAGATCTCTCGCTGTCGGTGTGGAACAACAAGAAGACCGTATATCACGGCGCCGGCGCCCGGCTGCATTTCGTGGCCGTGTCGAACTGGCTCGCTTCGCTTGCACGGAAATCTCCGCTTCTCGGCGACATGCCGCTGTCGGTCATACCTAATGCATTCCCTTTGCCCGATGAGATTCCGGCGCGTGATGACAGCTCCGGTGACCGACGCTTCCGAATCGTCATGGGCGCAGCGCGTCTCGACGATCCCGTCAAGGGCCTCCCGATCCTTGTCGAAGCCACCCGCGTGCTGCGCGAGAAGTATCCGGCGGAAGCCGACCGCATGGAACTCGTCACATTCGGAAACATCCGCAATCCCGAGGTTTTCGAAAGTCTGGGCATAGCCCACACCCACCTCGGCGTGGTGGGCGGCGAGCAGAACATACGCGACATATATTATTCGGCAGATGCCGTGGTCTCGACATCGCTCTACGAGACCCTGCCGGGCACTCTGGTCGAGGGGCAGGTCTACGGCTGCATTCCCGTATCGTTCGGTCGCGGCGGACAGGCCGACATAGTGGATCATCTTGAGACCGGCTACATAGCCGAATGGGACGACAACATCCTGACTGCCGCCGCCAACATCGCCGACGGCCTGGTCTGGGCCATGCGCCAGCCATCCGGCGCAATACGCACCCGTATGCTCGCTTCGGGCCGCACCCGATTCTCCGCCCCCGCCGTAGCCGCCCGCTACCGCGACCTGTTCACCGACCTCCTCAAAGAACCCGGAAAACATTAGACAGAACACTTCCGAATGAAGGATTATATACGGGCAGTCCCCGTGCCTCAGGTATATCCTGCGACACGGGGACTGTCTGTATCTGTATCTGTTTATTTTCGGATCAGGCGTCGATGTTAGCGTAGGTGGCGTGGGCCTCGATAAACTCGCGGCGGGGGGCCACCTCCTCTCCCATCAGAACGGAGAACGTGCGGTCTGCCTCGGCGGCGTTGGTCAGTGTGACCTGCTTGAGCATGCGGTTCTCCGGATCCATCGTGGTCTCCCAGAGCTGCTCGGGGTTCATCTCGCCGAGACCTTTGTAGCGCTGCAGGTTGAGCCTGTTGCGGTCGCCGCCGCAGCGGTCGTCGACAAAGCGCTGCACCTGCTGGTCGTTCCACGCGTATTCCTCGATATTCTTCTTACCCTTGAGCGTGCATTTGTAGAGCGGCGGAGTAGCGATGTAAAGATAGCCGTTGTCGATGATCGGACGCATCCTGCGGTAGAAGAATGTCATGAGCAGGGTGGCGATGTGCGCGCCGTCGACGTCGGCATCGGTCATGATGACGATCTTGTGGTAACGCAGTTTCGTCATGTTGGGCTCCTTGGAGTCTTCTTCGGTGCCGATTGTCACGCCGAGAGCCTTGTAGATGTTGACAATCTCGTCGCTTGCAAGCACCTTGTGATCCTGCGCCTTCTCGACGTTGAGGATCTTGCCTCGCAGCGGAAGAATCGCCTGGAAGTGAGGGTTGCGGCCCTGTTTCGCCGAACCGCCTGCCGAGTCTCCCTCGACGAGAAACAGCTCGCATTCCACCGCGTCGCGGCTCTTGCAGGGCGCGAGTTTGCCGGGCAGACCGGCGCCCGCGAAGGGCGACTTGTTCTGCACGCGCATGCGCGCCGACTGGGCGGCATGACGCGCCTGGGCGGCCAGCACGACTTTGTCGACTATAACCTTCGCCTGCTTCGGATGCTCCTCAAGATAGTTGCGCAGAGCCTCGCTGACTGCCGTCTGCACCACGCCCATCACCTCGTTGTTGCCGAGCTTGGTCTTGGTCTGCCCCTCGAACTGGGGCTCGGCCACCTTGACCGAGATCACGGCGGTCAGACCGTCGCGGAAGTCCTCTTTCGAAAGCTCGATCTTGAGCTTCTCAAGCATCTTGTTGTCGTCGGCATATTTCTTGAGAGTCATCGTCAGGCCGCGGCGGAAACCGGTCAGGTGCGTGCCTCCCTCGATGGTGTTGATGTTGTTGACGTATGAGTAGATATTCTCGTTGAAGTCGGTGTTGTAAGTCAGCGCCACCTCGATGGGCACACCGTTCTTTTCGGTGTTGAGGTGGATGATATCCTCGATCAGCGGCTCCTTGCCGGCGTCGATATATTTCACAAACTCCTTCAGTCCCTCCTCACTGTGGAAGACGTCGCTGCGGGGATTCCCCTCTTCGTCGCGCTCACGCATGTCGGTGAGCGTAAGTCTGATGCCGGCGTTGAGGAACGCAAGGTCGCGCAGACGCGCCGCGAGCGTCTCGTAGTTGTAGACTGTCTCGCTGAATATCGTGGCGTCGGGATGGAAGATTATCGTCGTGCCGGTGTGGTCGGTCTCGCCGATCACCTGCAGTCCGCATGTCGGTTTGCCGAAGGCGTATTCCTGCATGTGCACCTTCCCGTCGCGGTGGATCTCGGCACGGAGATAGTCGGAGAGCGCGTTGACGCAGCTCACGCCGACGCCATGGAGACCGCCGGAGACCTTGTATGAACCCTTGTCGAATTTACCGCCGGCATGAAGCACGGTCAGCACCACCTCAAGGGCGGGCTTGTGCATCTTCTCATGCATGTCGACAGGGATGCCGCGTCCGTTGTCCTCGACGCGGATGGAGTTGTCTTCCTCGATGGTGACATCGATATTGTCGGCATAGCCGGCAAGAGCCTCGTCGATCGAGTTGTCCACAACCTCGTAGACAAGATGATGAAGTCCGCGCACGGACGTGTCGCCGATATACATCGACGGGCGTTTGCGCACAGCCTCCAGGCCCTCGAGAACCTGGATGTTGTCCGCCTGATATTTCTTTACCTCGGGCTCGCGGATATCATCCGTGAGTTCTTCGCTGTTATAGTCTTCGGTTGTCATTTGTTTTCTGATTTCAACCTACAAATTTACTATTTTTTTTTGAATCCCGCAACCCGCCGACCCGACCGAACCTCCGCCGACTCATGAAATTTATATAAGATTTAGATTCCGGTCTACAATCGCTGAATTCACGCTGTCGACTGGCTATCGGGATTCCAACATAGCATTCCTTTTCTGTCTCGCACCTTTAACCCTGCTCTTTCCAAACATGGCGTTAAATGACAGGGAGACATATTGGTGAGACTTGATCAATTTTGTCCTATAGTAATATTCGTCTGAATCATAATACTGATCTGTATTTGAACTCCATGGGCTTACTACCAATGTCAATGAACCCCATTCTCCGATACCTTTCTGAATCTGCAATACAGTTCGTATCTGCCATTCCGAATCATATCTTGTAACATTTTTTGACGGAGGCGATACACTTGCCATTAAATTTGCATACCATTGATACTGCGGCGATATAAAAAACATCCATGAAGTTGACACATCCGGATGCCAAGTCCTGTTGTCAAGACTGGACCCGTTGATACTCAAATTATTGTTACTGCGTGAAACCGATCCGGTCAAAGTCATGCGTATATAATTGCCAAGAGGACGGGTATAATCAAGACCGAGATACAAGAAATCTGCATTCCCGCGATTTACGTATGTTGAGATTGCTGTCTCATCCTCAAACCACTTTACCTCCTGATGACCTCCTTTAAGATAAGAATAGCTCGCAGTAAATGTGAAGTTTTTCAAGAACGAATAATAAAGCCTGATTTGATCTGCTATACCGGGATCGAGATACGGATTGCCAAAAGAACATGAAACCGGACTGTTCCAGACTACGACAGGATTCAGATATATAAAATGAGGAAAGTTCGTTCTGCGGTTATAACCAAGAGAGATACTCTGCGATCCTGCCGGAATATTAAAGTTGACGCTTGCTGACGGAAGTGCGTTAAACCACGTGTAACGTTCCGCACCTTCGGCATAGCGCAAATATTCTTCAAAACGAATTCCCACCTCTGTCGACACAATGGTATTCCACGTTTTCCTATAGCTTGCAAAACATGAATGAAGATGATCCCTTACTCCAAACCGACTTTCTCTCACATCTTCATCAGCATTATATCTGGCATCTGAATAATAGTATTCATATCCGAACATCAATGTAGAAAAGTCTCTGAATACCATCTTATAATCAGCTTTTATATCGACTGAAAACACATCCTGCCCCGCACTCTCACTAAAAATCTTATCAATCATCTGATAATCATAATTCTGCAAGGTGGAATAATTCTTCACATCTGCCGATATATCAAGAGATGATCCATTCGATCCTATCGGAGTCGTAGAGTATGCGCCCCCTCGCCATACATTTATCCTGAAAGGATTTTCTCTATGAATGAAAGATTTATTCATACTGTCTCCTGCATATGCAGAGGTAATAACTTCTGCGACAGATTCTGTGATATCTGATTTTGCTTCAGCTCCGGAACTTTCGATTCCGACATATGCTCCCAATCTGGTCTTGCCGAGTAAAAAATCAAGATCATAACGTGCATCAAGCGAATTTGACCGATTTCGGTTCTTACTGTCAATGCGATCCTTTACTCCGGATTGTTTGAAATAATATTCCTGTTCAGACTTCACATTACTTCCACCATTCCCATACTCGATCATCAGTGTCGAGTTGAAGCCTCCTTTTGACTGAGAGCCTATAACACTGATTTTCGGACTTAAATAATCGGAAGCATATTGAAGCGAAGCCGAAGCCATTCCGCTGAAACCTTGCGACGGGTCATCAACTATGACATTCACTATTCCTCCCCCATATGATGAGTTTTCACTACTTCCGACATCTGTTATCAACTCTATTTTCTTGATATACTCAGGACGGAGCGAACGCAACTTTACCATAACCTGATCGGATGACATTTTTGGATCCCGACCGTTTATATATATTTTGGACTCTCCACATCCAAAGACCGATACTTTATCATTTTCTAACGAGACAAGAGGCGTCTTTTGCAATAAAGACACTCCGTCGACAGAAAGGCTCCAATATATCGAAGGATCAAATATGAATTTACCGGCTTCTCTTGTAAGATAAGGCTTCTTAGCCTTGACAACAAACTCCGCAAGTTCTTCATACCTATCTTCGTAACATAGTCTGACCGAATCCTGCCCTTCTTTAACGACATCCTCAATATCCCCATAAACAAGACTTTGGGATATTACACGACAAGATGCCATATCAGCAACATCAAACGAGACAAATCCATCAAGATCTGTCAGAGCAGCATCTACCAGCACCGTATCAGGGAGTGCATAAACCGACACAACCGCTTCTACCGCTTTTAACGAATCACCCTCGGCAGCGAAAACTCCTACCTTAAGAGTTCTTGCTCCGGCATCCGTCGTACTAAGAATAGACGCAACGGCCACTGCACAAACCCACATAATTCCCTTTATAAGGGAGACGCTTTTACCGGCCAACATCCAGACTGTGATACTCTCTCTGTCCTGCCTCATAATTCTCTTCTTATTTAATTAACACTACACGTATCATCTCCATGTCGAATGAATCGTGCAATATTATATTAGCACAACCACTATTGTCAGCACGGGCGTAAGCGGCTGATTTGTTCTCACATGAAATTTTCAAGCCATTTGCCGTACCTCCCATGACAGACAAATCTCTCCCATATACGGCTGCCTGAACATCCGCTGTCACTTCTGTGACAATTGAGTTTTCCAGAAACTCCTGAATTCTATTTTTATTTGAGCCATAAAACAAGCATTAAAATAGAACTTCTGATAATACATAATACATCCCGCAATATCTATATGCCTTGCAGAACGACAGCAAATATATAGAAGTTGTTTAAACTTATTTCAAGATGTTAATAATGCAATAGAATAATTA
>CAMWRV010000036.1 GCA_947176745.1 uncultured Muribaculaceae bacterium | reverse complement strand
CCGGTTCTCCGGCCGACATGCCGATTATGTCGACTCCGGCAGCGCGGAGTTCGTTGGTTTTCTGGAGCATTGCCAGTGTGGCTGATGCCGACAGGTTCAGGACGCGTTGTGAGATGTGGTTCATAGCGGTATTGTTTTACTTGAATTGCCTTGTTGCAAATTTAAGAAAGTGTCTCGTGTTATCCAAATATTTCAGTGTGTAATCCGAAATATTTGCAATAATTGCGGAATATTGGGCATCGGTCGGGGCTGCGACGGCGTGCTCAGGATTCGAGTATGAGGGGCACGACAAGTGTTATCGTCGTGTTGGGATCGAGACGATGGCCTCCTTCGAAGTCGCGTGCATCGCTGTAGTGGCTGAGGTATTCCTCTCTGCAGTTTACAACGTCGTCGCGGGTGCCGAAAAGCGCGGTGACAAGAGCCGGATCGTCCTTGTCGCATCGGGTTATGCCGGATGCGGCATCGAACTGCTTCGACTCAAGTTTCTCATATTTCTTTACAAGTTTCGCGGAGATCTCGAAATCTGTCGCTCCGTCTTTGCGCGGATTGTGGAAAGGGAGCCGGGTTCCGGTCTTTTCCGACATATGGCGCGAGGTGTGGAACGACGGGTTGATCAGAATCCTGCGGAATCCCCGGAACATCTGGGCGAACATCGCGCCCATCGAGGTGCCGACGATTATCGCGTCGGGCCGGAGCGTCGAGGCGAGCCGGCGCAACTCGGCGACGGCGACCTCGGGCTGGACCGGAATGTCGGGCGAGATCACTTCATGTTTCGGCAGTGTGCGCCGCAGACGCTGGGCTGTTGTGGACTGTCCGGACGAGGATAGTCCGTGCAGGTAGACTACTTGTCTTTTCTTTTCCATATGTAAAGTCTGTCTGAAGGTCTGACCTTTTCGGGAACGGGCATCGAGAAGAGCTGTCCTTTAGTGACTTTATCGACCGGACGGAGGTCGAAGCGAAGTTCTCCGACGGTCATTATTATCGCGCCTGTCGTAGGGCCCGAAATCACGATTTCATCGCCGGTTTTCAGCTCGCCCGCCTCAAGCAGGAACTCTCCGACACCGATTTTTGGGAAGTGCCTGATGGCCTTGGCCGCGTATTGTTTGACGCGTGTGGCCGAGGAGCCGTATTTCGAGCTCCATTCGCCGAGACGCTGGCCCATATAATAGCCGTTCCAGAATCCGCGGTTGAAGACGCTGGCGAGCCTTTCGTCCCATTTTTTTACGGATTCATCGGTGAAATTCCCCTCCGTCAGGGCGGTCAGTGCTTCAGAATAACATGCCACGGTCTCGGCCACGTATTCAGGTCCGCGGGCGCGTCCCTCGATCTTGAACACTCTGACTCCGGCATCGACCATCTTGTTGAGGAAGTGGATTGTCTTCAGATCCTTGGGCGACATGATGTATTGGTTCTCGATGTCGAGCTGTTCTCCGGTCTCGCGGTCGGTCACGGTGTATGCGCGGCGGCATATCTGGTTGCACGCTCCCCGGTTGGCCGAGGAGTTCATCTCGTGGAGGCTGAGGTAGCATTTGCCGCTTACGGCCATGCATAGGGCGCCGTGGCAGAACATCTCAAGACGTATCGGGCGTCCTGCCGGGCCGGTAAGTCCGGTCTCGATGATCTGCCGGTGTATCGCGGCCACTTTCTCCATGTCGAGCTCGCGGGCGAGCACCATCACGTCGGCGAACTGAGCGTAGAACTTTACTGCCTCGAAGTTGGTGATGTTGACCTGTGTCGATATGTGCACTTCCTGTCCGATCTCGCGGGCGTAGAGTATTGCGGCCATGTCGGAGGCAATGATGGCGGATATGCCCGATTCTTTGGCCCGGTCGATGATTCGGCGCATCAGATCCATGTCGGAATCATAGATCACGGTGTTGACGGTCAGATATGTCTTGACGCCCTGCCCAGAGCAGAACGCCGCTATCTCAGCCATGTCGTCGGCGGTGAAATTGGCACTTGAGCGCGATCGCATGTTGAGGCCCTCGATGCCGAAGTAGACGGCGTCGGCTCCGGCCTTGACAGCAGCGGCCAGAGACTCCCGGCTTCCGACGGGGGCCATTATCTCAAAGTCTTTTCTTTTCATTTCTTCGTGCAGATGTAATATGTCACGGCTCCGAACGTCATCGACCGCCACCGGCATCCGGCCAGTCCGGCAGCCTTCATAAGTGAGGTCATCTTGTCTCGCTGAGGTGCGGCGGCGATGCTTTCGGGCAGGTATGAATAGGCGCGCGAATCGCCCGACACCATCCTGCCGATAGCCGGAATGATATGCCGGGAATATAATCTGTAGAGACCGCGGACCGGCGTGGAGGCCGGCTCCGACAGCTCGATTACGCACAGTGTGCCTCCGGGGCGCAGCACTCTCGCCATCTCGGCCAGACCCCGGTCGAGATGCTGGAAGTTTCTTACGCCGTATGCAACCGTGATAAGGTCGAAAGAATTGTCGTCAAACCGCATCCGCAGCGAGTCTCCACGTTCGAAACTGATATGTTTTTGTGCGGATTCATCGAGGTTTTTCAGTTTTTTGCCGGCGATTGCGAGCATTCCCTCCGACAGATCGATGCCCGTGACGCAGGCGTCCGGAAACCGTCGGTGCAGGTCGAAGGCCACATCGCCCGTGCCGGTGGCTATGTCGAGAATCCTGATGCAGGCGTTGCGGTTCAATGCGCGTGTCGACGCGTCGAGAGCCCGGGCTCTCCATATGCGGTGCAGCCCGAAGGTCATGGCAGTGTTCATGAAGTCGTAGGCCGGGGCTATCGAGTCGAACATCTCCTCGACTTGATCGGCTTTTTCGCGTGTGGCGTCGTAAGGGTTTACAAGTTCTGCACCCGTGAGAGCCGTTTTTTTGCGGTTGTCGGTGTTGTCGGTCATCGTTCGCGATCGGAATGCCGTCAGATTTTTTTAGAGAAACTGCGTCTGCGTCTGTGCTGGCGAGTGTTGAAATATTCCCATTGGGTCTGGACTTTCGAGTTGGTCTCCATTTCCGGGTTTGACTCCGCATAGCGATAGCCGTTGGCGATGTAATAAGGAATAAGATCCTGGAAAAGGAGGGCGTTGACACCCTTGTTCTGGTATTCGGGATGCACGGCCACAAGCAGCAGGTCCACCCGGTCGTTCTTTCCCTTGAGACCCCGGAGCAGGTGTATCCATCCGAAAGGAAAGAGCTTTCCCTTCGATTTCTGGAGTGCACGGCTCATAGAGGGCATTGAGATGCCGACACCGACAAGTCTGCCGTTTTTGTCGGTGATCAAGGTCAGAAGATCGAGATTGAGCAGGTCGAGATACTGGTTGATGTAGTATTCGATCTGTCTTTCGGTGAGCTGTGAATACTGGTACAGGTCGCGGTATGCCTCATTGATGAGATGGAACAGCGCATGTCCGTACTCCTTCTTGACGCGTTTGCGGCTTTTGTATTTGACGACTTTAAGGCCGAACTTGGCCTTAACGATGTCGGCGATGCGGTTGTATCGCTCTGGCACTGCGTCGGGCACTTCCATCAGAAACTCCACCCAGTCCGATTCTTTTTTGTAGCCGAGTTTCTCGAGATGCGACGGATAGTAGGGGTAGTTGTAGATGGTGGCCATGGTGGAGAGTTCGTCGAAACCTTCCACCAGCATTCCTTCGTGATCGAGGTCGGTGAATCCGAGCGGTCCGATCATGCGGTTCATGCCATTCTGACGCGCCCATTTCTCGACAGCCTTCATGAGTGAGGCTGAGACTTCATGGTCGTCGACAAAATCGATGAATCCGAATCTTGCGGTCTTTTCGCGGGTCTTTTCGTTGACCTGGCGGTTTATGATGCCGGCCACGCGGCCGACCGGCTTGCCGTCGCGGAAAGCCATGAAAAGAACCTGCTCGCAGAATTCCGAAGCGGGGTTCATGTCGGGCGAAAGGGTCTGGATGTCATCGTAGATCATCGGCGGCACGTAATAGGGGTTGCCGTCGTAAAGGTCGATCTGGAACCGTGTGAATGCCCTCAGGTTCTTTTTTGAAGGTTCTAATTCTCTGATTTCAATCATTGATGGGTAGGGAGCTATCCGTTTATTTCAGCGTGAGCCAGATCAGAAGTATCACCATGACAGCTATGAACGCTATGATGAAGTAATAGATCTGCGACGAGTTGCGACGTTCTACGGCAAGATGTATGTCGGCCACCGAGGGGAGAGACTTGTCGTTGGCCTCACACTTCTCGGCTATCCTGCGCAGGCGTGGCAGCGATGTCGGCAGATGGTCGAGAACTTCGTTGAGCACCTTGCCGTAGCACCGGATGTCGGCTTCGGTGTCGTGGGCCGAGAGCTTGTCCTGCTGAGCATAGCCTACATTGATGAGTTTCAGATTCTCGTTGTATTCCGTGAAAATGATCGTCTCGGGCGTGATCGGGTCATGCACGATGTGGTTTTCCTGGATATACTGCATGGCGTCGAGAAGCTGTGTCTGAAGCCTGTGCACTATCTTTGGCGTGAGCCTTTTCTCATCAATGAGGCGGCGGAGTGAATAGCCGTAGACGTCGTCGGTGATGATCGACATGCCTATGCCCGGAATCTCCTCGAAGTCATTGACCATTACGATGTTCGGGTGGGCCAGATTGTATCTTGTCTCGAACTCCTGACTCAGCATCTCGCGAAATTCGGCCTTGTCGGCGTATTCCGGTTTGAGAGCCTTGAGCATGACCCACTTGCCATGCTTGCGCACAGTGTAGACGTCATAATACTTCTCTTCCCATTCGGGAAGAAGTGTCAGATCCGACCATTTGCCCGAGGGGTCGTTGATGGGGATCTTTTTCTCCTCCTTGCTGATGTAGGCTTTGCTTTGGTCTGTGGTCATGCTTCGGTTTTTTATGTCAGTTTATAATATCGAATCCGCAGTAACGGCGCAGACATTCCGGAACGACTATGCCTTCGGGAGTCTGGAAGTTCTCGAGGATGGCGGCCATAATGCGGGGCAGTGCGAGAGCCGAGCCGTTGAGGGTGTGGCAGAGCTGGATCTTTTTGTCAGCCCCGCGGTAGCGGCATTTGAGCCGGTTGGCCTGATAAGTCTCGAAATTTGATACGGACGACACTTCGAGCCAGCGCTTCTGGGCCGCGCTCCACACCTCGAAGTCGAACGTTATGGCCGACGTGAAGCTCATGTCGCCGCCGCAGAGACGCAGTATGTGCCAGGGGAGGCCGAGTTTGTCGAGCAGGCCCTGCACATGGTCTTTCATTTCCTCGAGAGCCGCGTATGAGTTCTCGGGTTTCTCGATCCGGACGATCTCGACTTTGTCGAACTGGTGCAGGCGGTTGAGACCGCGCACATCCTTGCCGTAGCTGCCGGCCTCGCGGCGCCAGCAGGGTGAATAGGCGCAGTTCTTCTTCGGGAGATCGTTCTCTGCGAGAATCACGTCGCGGTACATGTTGGTCACCGGCACCTCGGCAGTCGGGATCAGATACAGGTTGTCGAGGCCGACGTGATACATCTGGCCCTCCTTGTCAGGAAGCTGGCCTGTGCCGTAGCCGGAGTCTTCGTTGACAACGAACGGCGGTTCGACTTCGGTGTATCCGGCATGCCACGCCTCGTCGAGGAAGAACTGTATCAGGGCACGCTGCAGACGCGCGCCTTTGCCTACGTAGAACGGGAATCCGGCTCCGGTGACCTTCACTCCGGTCTCGAAGTCGATGATGTTGTATTTGCGGGCGAGGTCCCAGTGCGGCAGTGCGTCTTCGGGAAGATCGGGCATTACGCCGCCGGTCTTCTCGACCACGTTGTCTTCTGCCGAACGGCCCTCGGGCACCGCGTCGCAAGGCAGGTTGGGCACAGTGAGCAGGAGGTCACGGACATCGTTCTCGCATGCGGCGAGACGGTCCTGAAGTTCCTTGGTGCCGGCCTTGAGTTCGGCTACACGGTTTTTGGCCTGTTCGGCCTCTTCTGTCTTCCCCTCTTTGATGAGTGCGCCGATAGACGATGCGAGTTTCTTTAGTTCGGAAGCGTCGGAGTCTGTTTTCTGCTGCAGTCTGCGGCGTTCGGCGTCAATATCGAGAATTTTGCCGATGACTTCCTTTCCGTCGAATCCTTTCACGGCGAGACGGCGGATCACGAAATCAGGATCGGCCTTTATGGTCTGAAGCGTAAGCATAATTCTTTTCTTTAAGGGAGGTGTTACGAGTTGAGAAGGTTCTTGACAGCTTCGGAAATGGCGCGGCCTTCGGCGCGACCGGCGAGTCTTTTTGAGGCTACACCCATAACTTTGCCCATGTCGCGCGGACCGGTTGCGCCGGTCTCTGCTATGATGGCTTTCAGTTCGGCGTCGAGTTCCTCGGGCGAAAGCTGGCCTGGCAGGTACTCCTCAAGCACTGCGGCCTCGGCGAGCTCATTGTCGGCGAGTTCCTGACGGTTGTTTTCCTGATAGATTCTTGCGCTTTCCTTGCGCTGCTTTACCATCTTGACGAGGATTTTGGTTGCATTCTCATCTGAAAGTTCGCCATTGGCGCCCTTTGCGGTCTTGGCCTCAAGAAATTCTTTTTTTGCGCCTCTGAGAGCCTCAAGGCGTACCTTCTCGCGAGCGAGCATCGCTTTCTTGATGTCTTCGCTCACCTTGTCGAAAAGATTCATATGATATTTCTAATTTTTTAGTCAGGCGGGGTCGCGGAGTAATCCGTTTGAATCATTCCGGCGTCCGTAGTCTCTATTAACTCGCAAAGTTACTAAAAAAAATGAAAATAATTGTGAATCTGTTCCAAAAACAGACAAAAGTCCTTTTTGCAGTGTTTTGCTTCGATAAAGTCGATTGCTTGGATGGCTCGGCAGAGAAACGGTTTTCTGTAATGGCACTCAGCAATAGCGGGCGGCGAGCGAGGCGATTGCGTCGGTGTCGGGGACGGTGGTGCCGTCGGGGAGCGTGCGCAGCAGTGTCTTCACCGCGATGAACTCCGGGTTGACCGAGGCCTGGAAATCCATGGCCTCCTGATTGGCCATGCCGTGTGCGGCGGCGGCGTTCTCTATCGCTTCGTCTGAATCTTCGATGGCCGACCTCAGGGCATTGCTGTCGGTGAGTGTTATTTCTGAAGTCGCGGGGTTTATGCGCAACTGCGGATCGGAGTCGAATCTGTAGAAATTGTCAATGTATTCCTGCACGGCACTGACGGCCTTTTCTGTAAATTCTTTGTGTGTCATATGATCGGTGTTTTACTGTGTCTTGATTTTTAAACAAACGGCCTCGTCATATGGTTAGATCCATAAGTCGGAGTGAGTCCGGATTTGGCCCGGATTTCTCTTGAGAATGCAGCCTGTCGGCTGAATAGTGTCGTTTGCCCTCGGTTTGCGGCTGAAATTAAACAAAAGTCATGGGTGGCTGTCATTCCGTTGTGGGATGGGGTCTAAAAATCAATTACTGATGAGAAGTTCTTCCTTATTGCTTTGGACCGGAATATTCGGCATTTCCGCGCTGGCCGGGATCTCGGCTGTCGCAGCCACTGTGCGCGGCACAGTGCTTGACCAGGATGGCGAAGGTCTGCCCGGAGTCGCCGTCCAGCTCGTGTCGGTGGCGGATTCGACAAGAGCCGGCTATGTGATGACCGATGTCGACGGTTCTTTTGTATTTGAAAAAATCAAGCCAGCAGACTATGGGCTTCTGCTCACCATGACGGGCATGGACGATGTGTCAAAACTTGTGTCTGTGACCGACAGTGCCGAAGTCAAGGATGTTGGCAAATTGACCATGACAGAGAATTCCGTAATGCTCGGAGAGGCAGTAGTGACCGCTGTCAGAGCAGCTGTCGTGGCCAAGCAGGACACGCTGGAATTCAATGCGGGTTCGTTTCATACGGCTCCTACTGCCTCGGTCGAGGATCTGCTCAAGAAACTTCCCGGTGTCGAGGTCGGTTCAGACGGTTCGATCACGTCGGGGGGCAAGACCGTTACCAAGATCCTGATTGATGGCAAGGAGTTTTTTGCCGACGACCCCAAGATGGCGTCGAAGAACCTCCCCTCGAACATGGTCGAGAAGGTGCAGGTGGTCGACCGCAAGAGCGAGACCGCGCGTCTCACCGGAGTCGATGACGGCGAAGACGAGACCGTGATCAACCTGACCGTCAAGAAAGATATGAACAACGGCTGGTTCGGTAACGTGTCGGCAGGCTACGGCACCGACCACCGCTATCAGGGAAGCTTTAACGTGAACTGGTTCAAGAACGGCAATCAGGTCTCGTTTGTCGGAGGAGGCAACAACATAAACGAGATGGGCTTTACCGACCAGGGGCGCGGCCGTTTCCGCGATTTCGGCGGTAACAACGGAATTAATTCCACACAGCAGTTCGGCGTCAACTTCAATGTAGGCAATGAAGAAAAATTCCGTGTCGGAGGCAATGTGCTCTACACCCATTCCGACCGCGACTCGCGCAGCCGTTTCGATACGCAATATCTTTTTCCCGATTCTGTGAGCTATCTGCGCGGCGGATCGCGCACCCGCGACCGCGGGCACAGTCTCCGCGCCCAGTTCCGCATGCAGTGGAACATCACCGATGCCGATGTGCTCGATTTTCGTCCGGAATTCACGCTCAACATGCGTCGGCCCGAGCAGCAGGACTCCTCTATACTGAGAGCGGGCTTGGCCGAGGCCGACAAGGTCAACAGCAATTATGCGCTGCGAGGCAATCGCGGCACAGACTACAATGTCAGCGGACGCCTTATATATACCCACAGATTCCTGTCACGTCCGGGCCGATCGTTCTCCGCGCAGTTCAACTATGCGTTTTCCAACACCCGTGAGCGCACCACCACGTGGAACGATATCGAATACTTTCTGCGACAGGACGACAGCGAGCGACTGTACCAGTATCTTGACTCGCGGCAGTGGAGCAATTCGGTCGAGGGGCGTCTGACATGGACCGAGCCGCTCGGCGACCCGTCGCGGGGCAACTATCTTGAAGTGGCATACAAGGCGTCACTTCGTTTCAACAATGCCGATAAGCTGACATACGACATACCTGTGCCCGATGGTTTCGATCCTTTCCTTGCAGGAATGCCCGACTATACGTCGGTGCCGGCAGGCTCAGAACTCTCATACGACCTCTCCAACCGGTTCCGCAACAAGTTCACGACCCAGGAGCTGCAGGTAGGATACAAGAAGACGGCGTCCGCCTACAACCTCAACGCCGGAGTGACTTTCGCGCCATCAAGTTCGGAAAGCGAGGATCTGATCAACCCGGCCCGCAACATCGACACCCGCTGGGTGTTCAATGTCGCCCCATATCTGCGTTTCCGCTACAAGTTCTCGAAAACGTCGAGTCTTATGGCCCATTACCGGGCCCGCACCTCCCAGCCGTCGCTGACGCAGCTTCAGCCGGTGGCCGATGTGTCAGACCCCCTGAACATAAAAGTCGGCAATCCGGATCTAAAGCCGACATTCACCCAGAACATCGGCTTGCACTACAACAATTACAACACCGACACACAGCAGTCGATATTCGCAGTGGCAAACGCTTCGTTCGCGCTCAACAACATTGTGTCGCGCACACTCACCGACCCGGAGACCGGTGTGCGCACCACCACCTATGCGAATGCCAATGGAAACTGGAACGTGTTCGGCATGTTCATGCTCAACCAGCCGCTCCGCAACCGCAAGTGGCGGGTCATGGCGCGGTTCAACGGGCGGTATGCCTCGAGTGCCGGTTATATCGACGGTCAGTTCAACCGTAGCGGCAATCTTGTGCTCTCACCCACGGCCGGCATGACTTTCTCCTCCGACATATTCCAGATGACGGTCAATCCGACCTATTCGTTCCAGATGGCGACCAGCACGCTCCAGCTCCAGCAGAACAGGTATACACATTCATATGGCTTCGACGCCGACGCATCGCTCTATCTTCCGTTCGGACTTGAGCTGACCACCGATCTGTCGTTTGCGAAATCCACGGGATACTCTCAGGGTTTCGACAACACGCAGTGGCTCTGGAACGCGCAGTTGTCTTATTCGGTGCTGAGCGACAAGTCGCTGACATTCTCGGTCCGCGCCTACGACCTGTTGGGGCAGAAGAAGAACGTGAGCCGTTCGGTAAGCGCCAACATCATTACTGACAACGAGTATAACGACCTGAGCCGGTATGTGATGTTCGGAGTGACCTGGAAGTTCAACACCCTGACAAAGAAGGCGGCGAAGAACATGCCCGACGATCTGCCGCCCGACGCCGGTCCCGGATTCGGCCCGCGCGGCCCGCGCGGCGAGCGTCCTGAGGGAGGCACACGCGGCGGCGGTTTCCGCCCGCGCTGATGCCCCGATTTTGAATTGTCTGTTCTGACACAACGAAGTTGAATATTGCTGGAGAGGCTTGCATCGTCAAGTCTCTTCTGTTTTTATATATCTGAATGATTGAAAACAGCCGGGAAATTTGACATAGGTAAAATAATTAGGTTGTAATTGGAAATATTTTCATAAAATAAATATAAATGAATATATTTGCCGTTGTAAAAGTTAATTTTTAAATATTTTGTTATGAAAAAGATTGTCTATTGGTTCGTGATGATGCCGTCTTTGCTGCCGTTCCCGCTTATGGGTGTTTCAAGGCAGGGAATAGAAACCAGCCGGTACACATCAGAATCGTTCCGTCAGCAGAAGAACGGAGATAGCGATGTGCGGAAGAAAATCAAATCATCCGCAGCTACGATCGGTTCAAACGTGTCGAGACCGAAAATGCGACAGGAAAAAATCGTGTCCCGGACATCGGAGGTTGAGTATGTCTCACTGCCATATTTCAACAGTATCGATGAAAAGACGGATTTCGCAGACTTCACCGTCATCGATGCAAACGGCGACGGCACGACGTGGGCCTGGAGTTCGAAGACCGCCCGTATCGGCTGGGGATATGAAGATATGGATGACTGGCTGATCATGCCTCCGATGCGGCTTGAGGCAGGTAACGCATATACATTCGAATTCGATGTGCGCGGCAACAACAGCAGCAGTACGGAACGGTTTGAGGTGAAAATGGGAGATAACCCGTCAGTGGAGGCTATGTCAGAGATTCTGATAGGGCCGACTGATATCAGTTCATCGGAATGGATTCATCAGTCGGTTGATATAATTCCGGAAGCCGACGGAATATATCATATAGGAATCCATGGCATATCGACTGAAATGGATGGGTTCTACCTGTATGTAAACGATGTGAGCATGTCGGCCCCTATGTCGCTCGGAAGTCTGTCGGCAGTGACGGATCTTTCCGTCATTCCCGGAGAGAACGGTGCTCTGACTGCAAATGTGAAGTTTTGTGCGCCGTCAGTACTGATAAGCGGCGAAGCTGCAACCGAAATTCTCAAGGTGGAAGTAACGGAAGGAGATGCTGTTGTCGGAAGTGCGCAGAACCCTCTTCCCGGATCAGAATGCAGCGTTTCAGTTGAATTCACGGAAAAAGGAGACCACGCGCTCGTTGTCAAGGCATACAATTCAGAGGGTGCTGGAGTGGCGGCAGAGGCTACGGTCTATATCGGGATCAACTATCCTGCGGCTCCGGCTAATGTCACGATAGAGGAGACGGGAGAAGCCGGGGAAGTGGTTGTGTCCTGGAATGAGGTCAGCGAGGATTGTCAGGGATTTCCTCTTTCGCCGTCGCTTGTGTCATACACAGTTATGTCTGCCGACGGATCAGAGACTTTGGCGGAAGATATCACCGGCAATTCGCATGCATTCCGCGCGGTTTCGGAATCCGAACAGGATTTCGTGCAGTATGTCATTTTTGCGAATACCGAACGTGGGCGCGGAGCAGGAGCATATACCGACGGAATCTTCGCAGGTCGTCCATATGACGAATTCGAAGAATCATTTGCCGACGGCGCAAATTCACATCCTATGTCGATCATGACATGGGGAGAAACGGAAGCCACATGGATGATCATGAGTGACGAAGATATCTCAAATGTCAGATCGCAGGATGATGACAACGGTTATATCCTGATGAACGGGCGTAAGGAAAATGTACATTCCGCCATCGGTCTCGGAAAGATCTCCCTTAAAGAGATGACGTCACCCGGTCTCCTGTTCTATACACTTGGGCTTGATGACGGTGAAGGAAATCCTGACATAAATATTGTCGAGGTCTGGATTAAGGAAAAAGGAGCTTCGGGTTTTGTGAAGATATACGACAAGACGGTAGCCGAACTTGCTGAATCAGACGTATGGGGCCGTGTGGCTGTCGATCTTGCAGACTATGCGGGAAAAGAAGTTGAACTTGCTATAGCCGGTGTCATTAAGTTCTATGTCAATATAATGTTTGACAATATTTCAATTGTCGAGATGGACAGTCATGACCTGTCGGTGAGCTTGACCGGACCTTCGGTGGCAGTTAATCAGACCGATTTCACACTTGTGGCCGAGGTCAGAAATCTTGGCCGTGAGGCTTCGGAAGGATATGAAGTTGAACTGAAGGCAAATGGGGAGACCGTCGCGAGAGTCTCCGCTCCGCGGCTGGAGGCCAACGGCAGTTGTAAATTCGATTTCACGCAGCAGTTTAAGGCTATACAACGAGAACCGGTGTCGTATACAGCGGAAGTCGTCTCTGCTGATGACGAGAATCCTGATAATGATATCAGCCCCGTTCTGGAGGTGAGGCCTAAAGAGTCTTTGCTGCCGTATGTGACCGATCTGTCCGGAAAGGTTGTGGAGAACGGCCATGTGACCCTGTCGTGGTCTATGCCTGATATGGATTCCGGCGCGGCTCTCAATACTGACCGTTTTGAAGATGGAGAGGCCGGCGACAAGAGTTACGGAGAGTGGATATTTGTGGACGTAGACGATGTGGCGGTGTCAGGATTCTACGGTACGGAGATACCCGGTATCGAGAACAATCAGACCAAGGCGTCGTTCTTTGTCTTTGACGGTTCGCTTCCGCAACTGAATGCGACGTTTGAGGCATATTCCGGCAACAAGTATCTTGCATCGATGGCACGTTCGGATTTCGGGATGGTCGATGACTGGGCCATATCACCCGAGCTGACAGGAGCGGCACAGACAGTGTCGTTCTTTGCCAAGAGTTATGATCCCCGCTATCTGGAAGCAGTGGAGGTGTATTGTTCGGAAGGATCTGTTGATCCCGCGGATTTCGAACTTGTCATGGAAAAAACATCGATAGCTGATAGGTGGACAAAATATCAGGTCGAGCTTCCGGAGGGGTCACGCCGCTTTGCCATACGTTCATGTGCGGAAGACGCCATGATGCTTATGCTCGATGATGTTTCATATGAAGTGAGCGTTTCAGGTGAGTCATTGTCTCTGAAAGGATATAACGTTTACCGGAATAATGAGAAAATAACAACCGAACCTATTGCTGCAAACACGTTTGAGGACATGGATGCCGACGGAGTTCTTTCATATGTCGTTACGGCTGTATTTGAAACCGGCGAATCGAAGGCCTCGAATGAAGTCAGTCTTGAGGTAGATTCTGTGAACGCTGTCAGTCAGGAAGTATTGATTATTGTGACTAAGGGTGAGATTCTCATTGAGGGTGCTTACGGGCAGAAAGTGAAACTGTACGGTCTGGACGGAAAAGTTCTTGTGGATCGGATTGCAGATGATGCCATGCGACTGTCTGTCGATTCCGGTGTTTATGTAGTAGAGACCGGAGGAAAGAAACTCAAAGTGAATGTCAGATAATATCAGGCGTACTTAAGAATATAGATTCTTGTCTTCAGGGGGACAAGTCTCTGACAAACCGGCCGGTTGCATTGGCACAACGTCGGTTGGCCAGAGGCTTGTCCCCGCTTTTCGATTCAGCCTCATACTTCAGGTTTCCCCGCAATTGAGGCTCGTAGGCGGCTGAGGTATGCTTCAGTTTTGAGAGAGAATTATTGCCGAGGAGTGTCACAGTTTAACGTCTGTTTGCGTTTACGATGCGGATATTGATGATTTTTGCATCTTTAAACTATAAATTGGATTCGATAAGATATAGCAGATGAAGACAGACAAGACATGCCGGATGAAGACAATAGTGGCAGGAGCCGCAGTCGTGTGTGGCGTTTTAGGCTTACAGGCGCAGACTGAGAACGCTGATTCACTGCCCGCTCAGGATCTTCAGGAGATCGTGATCGAGGCTCCGAAGGTGATCCGCAAGGCCGATATGGATGTGTATCATCCGTCGAAAAGCGCGGTCGATAATTCCAAAAACGGAATGCAGCTTATAAATAATCTGATGATTCCGTCGCTGAATGTGAACGATGTTCTCGGTTCAGTGCAGGCAGCCGGGCAGTCAGTGCAGTTGCGTATCAACGGCCGCGAGGCGTCGATCGACCAGGTCCGTGCCTTGCTGCCCGAAACGATCAGGCGTGTCGAGTGGATCGACAATCCGGGATTGCGTTATGGAGGTGTGAATTATGTGCTTAACATCGTAGTCTCGAATCCGGCTGTGGGCGGTTCTCTCCAGGCTCAGGCGCGTCCCGCTCTCAACGAGGCGTGGGGCTACTATATGGCTGACGCTAAACTGAATGTGGGCCGTTCGCAATGGGAAGTGTATGCGAGTTGCAAACTGACGGAAGATGTGAAGATATATCGTGACTATAACGAGACTTTCACCAGGCCTGACGGCACTTCGGTCTCACGCAGCGAGACGCCACGCGGAGGGCGTCTTGACAACACGCTGCCATATTATTTCGCATCTTACAATTACATAAAGCCGGATACTACTGTCTTCGTGGCCCAGTTTACGAACCAGCAGCACCTTGGCAACCTGACGGAATATCGCGGACGTGTGTCATACGACAACGGAGCAGATGATGTCTGGCTGACCGAGCGGTTCGGTGACAGGGGAAACTATCCGGCGCTTTCGCTTTATCTGGAGCAGAACTTTGCACGCCGTCAGACGCTTGTGGTAGACTTCAGCGCATCGATGTATTTCGGCCGTTCATGGTCGGACTATATCGAACAGATGCCTGACGCGGCGGATTATCTTGCCGACATACATACCTCCATCCGCGACAGAAACCAGGCTTATGCCGTCGAAGCCGATTACATTAAGAAATGGAGCAACTCCCGCTTCACGGCCGGAGTCTCATATAAGGCAAACCGCAACAGGTCGGAATATGAGAACCTTGGAGGAAGCATATTTCACCAGCGGCAGGACAGACTCTATTTCTTTGCCGAATATTTCCACCGTTTCGGCAGATGGACGGCGACCGCCGGCATGGGCGTGCAATACACGGACTTTCTTTTCAAAGAGTCGGACAGGGGCAACCACTCATGGAGTCCGAGGCCGCAGGCTACCGTTACATATTCGCCGAATCAGAACCATAATTTCCGGCTCAGCTTCACATCGTGGCAATCCACGCCCTCTCTGGCAGAGACCAACGTTGTGCCGCAGCAGCTTGACGGATTTCAGTGGCGCGTCGGTAATCAGAGCCTTAAAACGGCGAGTTCATATATGCTCTTGTTCAGCTATGGATTCAACCTTCCGCGTGTGAACGGCACATTCGGTGTCAGGGCTTTCACGTCACCCGATGCCATAACACCGTTGCTTTACTGGGAGGGAGACCGGCTGATAACGACATATGAAAACAGCCGCGGTCTTCAGAATCTCTCTTTCTTCATTGCTCCGCAGATCGAGATAATACCAGACTGGCTGACAGCAAGCGGATATCTGCAGTATCGGATGGAGCGCATGCGCGGCACCGGATACGATCTGCGCCACAACGGATGGAGCGGCAATGCTTCCGTTCAGCTGTCGCACTGGGGATTTGTGCTTTCCGCTCAATATGTCAGATCGCAGCGCGATCTGTGGGGAGAGAAGATTTCGTGGGGCGAGGATATCAATGTTATCGACCTGAGCTATAACTGGAAATCATGGCAGTTCTCGGCGGGTATGATCATGCCGTTCGGCAAGTATGATCAGGGCAGCAGATCGCTGAGCCGATGGAACCGCAACGAACAGCACATGCGGCTCGACATGCGCATGCCTTACATATCTGTAAGCTATAACCTGCAGTGGGGACGTCAGAAACGGGGTGTCCGCAAACTGGTCAACGCTGATGCGAAGACCGATGCATCGACCGCCGGAGGCAGGTAAAAATCCGCTGCCCCGTAAACATTCGAAGCACATGGCGCGACCGGACCGGGAGCAGCGCCTCTCCGAGGCGTTGAAAAATGATAATGCACCGTAGATGCGGTGGTTGCTTCTGTCGGCGTCCCGAAGGTCCGCCGCTCCCGGTCCGGATGCGCGCTCAGATCACTGCGGCAAGATGCGCGACCGGACCGGGAGCAGCGCCTCTCCGAGGCGTTGAAGAAATCCGCTGACCCCACACATCTTTGACAGAATGCAGGAGGGGAAGGGATGATTCAAAAAAAAGACTCGTCTGTTTCTGATGAAACAGACGAGTACGATTTGTGTGAGTGGGCGATTACGGATTCGAACCGCAGACCCTCTGCTTGTAAGGCAGACGCTCTAAACCAGCTGAGCTAATCGCCCGAATTTTGATCAGTCCTGTCGGATCTGATTTTCATAAGACCTTCTCCAAGGTTTCTGAATCGGTGGGCGATTACGGATTCGAACCGCAGACCCTCTGCTTGTAAGGCAGACGCTCTAAACCAGCTGAGCTAATCGCCCGATTGCGAGTGCAAAGTTAGGGCTTTTTTCTTAAACTGCCAAATTTTTTTGCTAATTTTGTGTAAAATTTTTGCGATTTTCTTATCCTGATTTTGTAACAGACAAATAATCAGCGGTGTAGTCGTAAAATAAAATTTGAGCGAAAAATGGTAAAAAATATAAAGATAGCCGATTTTGATTATCCGCTTCCCGATGAACGGATCGCACGGCACCCGTTAGCAAAGCGCGATGAATGCAAACTACTGGTCTACGGCGGCGGGTCAGGCGTGTCGCACGACACGTTTGTCTCATTGCCCGGACTTCTGCCCGAAGGTTCGCTGCTTGTATGCAACGATACGCGGGTGATCAACGCCAGGATACGATTCGAGAAGTCCACCGGTTCCAAAATCGAGGTCTTCCTTCTCGAACCGACGTCTCCAGAGGATTATGTGCTGGTGTTCCAGTCACGTGGCCGTTGCCGCTGGAGCTGCATGGTCGGCAATCTCAAGCGCTGGAAAGATGCTCCCCTTGTCAAGGAACTTGAGATATCGGGCCGCAAGGTGACGCTTTCCGCCATAAGGCATGAGGCCCGCGAGGGCAATGCCCACGAGATCGAGTTTGTCTGGGATGACGATACGGTCACATTCGCATCGATAGTCGATGCGGCGGGTTATATACCGATACCGCCCTATCTTAAGAGGGAATCCGAAGAGACAGACTTCGACGACTACCAGACGGTTTATGCGCGGATAAAGGGGAGCGTGGCCGCGCCTACGGCCGGTCTTCATTTCACACCGGAAGTGTTTGACAGACTCCGCGAGAAAAATGTGGAGGTCATGCCCGTGACCCTGCATGTCGGGGCCGGTACGTTCCAGCCCGTCAAGTCAGAGGAGATCGGCGGTCATCCGATGCACACTGAAGTCTTCACCGTGAGCCGCGACCTTGTGGCGTCGCTTGCGGATGCGTTGAGATCAGGCCGCCCTGTGACCGCCGTCGGAACGACATCGGTGCGCACGCTCGAATCTCTGCCCTATCTCGGCAGACATGTCGGCCGCGGAGATGCCGAACTCAATGTGACCCAGTGGGAAGCATATGACACAGCCTTCGAAGACTATGAAACAGGATTTCAGACAGTCGAGGCTCTCGAATCGCTGCTCGCATATATGGATGACAGACAGATGAAGTCGGTTACCGCATCGACCTCGATTATGATCGCTCCCGGTTTCAGATGGCGGATAGTCGACCGCATGGTCACGAACTTTCATCAGCCACAGAGCACGCTTCTGCTGCTTGTCTCCTCATTTCTCGGCAATGAGGCAGACGGCGCGCCCCGGTGGCGCAAGATATATGACAACGCACTTGCAAACGGCTACCGCTTCCTGAGCTATGGCGATGCATGTCTTTTTAAAAGAGAATCATGAGCGCGATGATCACAACCGGGGGAGAAGGAGGCTGCGCGGCCATCTTCTCTTATGATCCTCAGTCTGCGGTGCAGCCGGTTTGTCTGCCCGGATCCAAGAGCATTGCTGCCAGAGCACTTGTATTGTCATATGTATTCGGCAACCATACGCGGCTTACAGGACTGCCCGATTGCGATGACACACGGGAGCTTGCCGCAGCGATGGAACTGCTTGCCGCGAGCGGAGACAGCATGGTTGAATACGATCTCGGCACCGGAGGTACGTCACTTCGTTTCTTTCTTGCTCTTGCCGCCTCGCTGCCCGGGAAAGATTCTGTGTTTGACTGCAGCGATGCCTTGCGCCGCCGCCCGCTCGACCCGTTGATCCGTTCCCTGCGTCAGGCCGGCGCCGATATCGAATGTCTTGGCGCGGAAGGTTGCGCTCCGCTGCGTGTGAGGGGTAAAAGACTAAGCGGGCATGGAGTGACGGTCGATTCCGGAATCAGCAGCCAGTTCGCGTCGGCGTTGCTGATGGCCTCGCCTCTGTGGACGTCTCCGTTTCTTCTGCCGGAGAATCAGAACTCTGTGTCGCGACCATATATCGACATGACGCTCCGTATGACAGGGGCATTCAGCCGCAAACCCGAAGAATATCGCATCGAGGCAGACTGGTCTGCGGCAAGTTACTTTTATGAGTATGCGTTGCTGAATCCGGGCTGCGAGATCATAATCGACAATATGCCACCTCTTCATGACTCGCTTCAGGGCGACAGTGTTTGCTCCGGCATATTCGGTCGGGTCGGAGTACGGACGGAAATCGACAGTCAGGGTCGCGGGCACATTTACTGCGACACTGAAGTCATATCACGTTTGCGCCAGACCGGCGAAGAACTTCGGTTTGGACTCGGCGACAGTCCGGATCTTGTGCCTGCGCTTGCTGTCGGTCTGTGCTGTGCCGGAATTCGTTTCAGTATCACAGACGTGGCGCATCTGCGGCACAAAGAGAGCGACCGGCTTTCCGTGCTCGCTGAGGAGCTCGGGAAAGCCGGCTATGAAATAGAATGCCGCCATGACCGTATGTCATGGAACGGTATAAGAAAAGAAGTCCTGTCAGATGCGGAATTTGACTCCCACGGAGATCACCGCATGGCGATGTCGTTTGTGACGGCCTCGCCGTCGCTGGGAGAGCTCCGTATGCGCGACGCCGACGCCGTCACCAAATCCTTCCCCGACTTCTACGACCAGGCCTCCCGGCTCGGCATCATCCGCCGCAGTTGATAGTATGTTGCTCAAGAGTAATGCTCTGCTCAAAAGGTTTTGCGGGAGGCTGTCGGTCAGACAGCCTCCCGCGTTTATGATATTGCCGGTTTTAAGGTTTTGAAGTTTACTTTCTTACCTTGCGGTAATGGGAACCGTCATATTCGATGAAGATGCCGTTCTCAGGTTTGTTCACTTTTCTTCCCGTCAGGTCAAAATAAGTTCGGGTTCTTGTGCCCTGATCGACGATTGTGTTGTCTACACCTGAGCCATCCCCGATTTTGAATGCAGGAGACACTGTCTGAACCTGATAATTGCCATCTGGGGTGGTCAGGGTTATGCGTAGGTCGTACCATCCGGTTCCGCTTGATTCTTTTACGTTTCCAAGATCGACACTGTAGTGGTTGCCATAAGCGACTGACCGTTCTGTTACGTTTTCAGATAAATCAAGGGATAGCCAATTGTCGCTCCCACAGGGCGAATATTCCATGCAGGGAGTCACATCATGGGTTATGGTCTGGGTCGCTTGTGAAAAATAGCGATGTGCATAAGGATGCAGATACCAATATTGAATCCATTTTGTGCCTCCTGCATATAATTCGATGGTTGCTCCTTTGCCTGTTTCAAGACGGTTGGAGATCATTCCTTCATTGTTTTTGAGCAGAAGCGATGTCAGAGTCGGAGGCTCCCATGACGATAGTGATTGATCGTAAGATATTTCGGTTATGTTGCATGGCTGTATGCCGTCGATTTTGAAGTCAGGAGTGTCGGTAAGCACATATTTCATTTTTCCCAGACCTGTTTCGCCGGGATTCCATGAACTCTGGAATTCATCAAGATCGGTGTCTTTGTCTTTTACAAGCTGATTGTTAAAATAAACCTCACTCTCGATTCTGTCCCAATCCGTTCGTAAAGTTCCGGCGAGGTCTATAATCTGGCTTGAAAGGGAAAATCCTGTTGCCGCTCCTGTGTCGTGATCCTCATTGCGCCATACACTTGTGGTCAGGAAAGGGGTAGAGTCTCCGAATTTCATATCAAGATTCATCTGGGAGTAGTTGGAGTATTCGTTACCCCATGTGTATTCCGGGAGGTATTCCCTGTACTTTGTCTCATCGGTCCAGGGTTTTGCAGTGAACATATATGAAGCCGGATGAAAGTATCTGGCAGAGGTGTCAATGTTCGACACCGGATTCAAAATACCAGAGAACCGCGGCCAGTCAGGATCGGAATCATCAATTGCAAACGCACACAAGGTTTGATTCGTCAAACTGAGATTCTCTATGCCGTGCGCGCTGTTTATAACGGCAGTCGATATGTCGAACGGAGTGTCCGATTGTGTTTGTATGACCGATTCAAGAAGTGTTCCTGACTCGTTGAATGCGATTCCGAAGTCATATTCTATTCCTTTAAAGCCGGATGCGGCAAAATTCCAGTCAAGTTTTTTGTAATCCGATGCCGTAAGAGAAATCGGGTCTGAATCGGGATTCATCGCGACTGCGATGTAGCCTCCTTTTGCGTCAGAAGTGAATGTTTTGATTTTAAATATGAAAGCCCAACGGTCTGACGCTTTGTTGCACGCAGGAATCCAATAGGACATAGGATTGTCGGTTTCCGGCTCAAGGCCGAAATTCGTGTAATATGTCGGGACTCCACTTGCGAGGGCCTTGTTGCCTGTGAATCCGTATTTTGAATTGTAAAAAGTAAAACTGGAACCGCCTGAAGGACAATTGCCTCCGGTCTCGGATTCCATTTCAGTCCCGTTCCAGTGTTTCGTTGGGAATTCAACTGGCCGTCCGTCTGCCATGACAAACGACAGAGGCAACATTGTGCATTCGTTGGCGTCAGCCGAGAGTTCAGGAGTGTTTTCGTCAACGGTTACATCATCGATGAAATAATATGAGTTTCCGCGGTTTACAAAATATCCGACTTTCTCATTTATGTATATGTTGTTGAATATGACAACGATGTCAACGGTTCCTTCCGGTATCTCGGCTGTGCATATTCCTGTGGTCTCGTCATAAACGAAACCGTCTTCAGGTTCAAGAGAGTTAAATCCTGATTCATCGAAATAGCAGATACTTACAGAGTGTGCCAGTCCGCCTGAAGTTATCCTTATGTTGACAGGACGGGTGGGACGATCGGATTCCGCTTTTGTCGGGATATCGTCAGTTCGGACTTTTGTTTTGATGCGTATGGGAAACGCCTGCTCCCGCAATGTCGGAAAATTGTCGGGCTGCATTATGCAGACCTCAGGTGTCGAAGCCATGCTCCCGAGCGTACAGAGAAGCAAAAAGATTGGAATAAGTCTGTTCATGATAGTTGAGTTTGGTTATCGGCGGCAAAAATAGGCAGTCTTCTCTGTCTGAGCCAAAAAAGATATATCTACTGGATATCTACAAAGGGAATAAATCTCTGTTTTTTACAAAAAAACAGTTACTTTTGCTGCATGAAGAATCTTATATTGGCAGTTCTCTTTTTGCTGATTGTGTGTTGTTGTTCACGCAGTTCATCAGATAACCCAATCAAGCTTGGCCCTTATTCAGATGAAGTGTGTGCTCTTATTGTGCGCACACAGATGTCATCGATGATCGAACGTAAAGAGGTGTGCTGTTCGCTTCGTCGTGAAGTTGAACGTTGTCTTGACGGTGATACTACAGCCCATACCCATGCAGTGAGACTATATCTGGATTGCGCCGTGAGGCTATCAGACCACACTCCGAATAGTTCCTGTATAAAAAGTGACAGGACATTGCTTGATAGTGCGTTGCGGTTGGTTGATTCTGTCAACTATCCTGTAATGATGCACAGGGTTAAGGCGGAAATGCTCAAACTTGAAGCTCCATTCAATAAGAATGTTTATTTTGCTATAAACCGGGAGATCGATTATTTCGGCAGTATCGGCGATACACTTGCAATGGCATTGCTTGAAGTTTCGTTAGGACCATGTTTCAATGATGTGGGTTGTACGGAAGAAGCATTAGAGGTTACCCAAAGAGTCATGCAGACTTTCGAAAAGATCGGGCAACCACGGTTCGTAAGCAGAACCCGCATAAACGAGGCTGTCTATTATGAGGCTCTCGGAGATTTTTCACGAAGAGATTCTGTGAATCGCATACTCCTTTCAGATGCGGAAATACAGCGAAATTCACCGATATTTCGAGAGGGTCTGGTTAGAAACGCTTATCTGCAACTCAATGATACCGCATATCTTAATGAAGGGTGGAGAATTATACAAGCTGATTCCAGCCTCATCCGCAGGTCAACGGCATATTATGCTTTTTTTGCCGACAGGATGCTGGAGGATAATGATGCGGATTCAGCATTAAGGCTTTTGCGCCGTGGCCTTGAAATCGGAGATAAATTCGGATTTCCCAATCTCAGTCATCGGTTGTTGATATTGTCAACAATGGCTAAGGCGTTCGATCTCAAAATGGAAGCAGATTCGGCATTGCAGTATTTGAAAGTGGCAATACACATGCGCGATTCAGTAAGTGCTTTGTCGAATGGCGAGGAGGTCATGCGTACTACCTATGGGCGAGAGATCGAGGCTCTCAAATATGAACAGGAAATGCGGCGTGGCCGGGAACGATGGGCATGGAGCGTTCTGGTTATGGTTATGATTCTTTTAGCGATCGGGTGTTTTGTATGGGTATGGAAGCAAAGACAGTCCGCTCTGCTGCGTCTTGTGAGCGAACAGGCTGAGATGGAACGAACGCGTCATGAACTCGCGGCTCACATGCTTGCAAAACAGGAGAAAGATAATCTGCTCAGGGAGATGAATCGTCATATAGGTAAAATGACTTCCGAGGGACACATGAGTCATTCAGTTGCAACGGATCTGCAGACTATGATACGACTGCACGAGACCGGGCAGAAGGAGTGGGAAGCATTTGAGGAATTATTGGTCAAGATTCGTCCGATGTTCATGGCCAGACTGCATGCGAGAGCTCCTGAAATGTCTGTGAAATATTGTCGTCTGGCAGCCTATATTTATGTCGGCATGTCGAGTTCGCAAATAGCTGCTCTACTGATGATCAGCCCCAAGAGTGTATATCAGGCACGGTGGCGTTTGCGTAGGCAACTTGCTGTTCCCGAAGGTGTGGGGCTTGAAGAATTTCTTGAAGAACTCGGGGCGGGTTGATCGTGGATCCGGCAATGATGAAGCCGCACCGCAAAAGTGTGTTCGAAACTTCTGCGGTGCGGATTATGTGATCTTTTCTGTGATCTGTTATGTGATCTTTCCTGAGATCTGTTATGTGATCTTTTTTATAGTCGGATGGGTGACAGATCACTTAAGTTCACGGGATGGCCTGGTAGGCGGCGATGGCGTTCTCGAAGGCGGTCAGGATGTCGGCCATGTCGTAGAGACCGTCGGCGTTGCGGTTCACTCCCTTGAGCGAGAGAGGGTAGATGACCGGAGGATTGTCAAGGTCGAGCAGTTCCATGTTTTTCAGCTGATTGACCGACTGATAGACGATGTTGATGTCGCCGTATTCCTTGCCGTCGGGTCCGACAAACTTCTCGACCACGATTTTCGATCCGATTGGTGTCTTTTTCTCGATAGCGTCGGGAAGTTCGTATTCATCAATGCCGAGTGCCGTGGCGACTGATGACAGGTTTGAGTCGTGGCCTACGAGGAATGTGAACTTGCGGTCGGGAGAGCGGAGCTCGTCATACATATATTGTATAAGAGGGTAGGCCACGTTTGTGGCGACGATCGGAGCTGTGAACAGAACATCCTGATATGTGTCCTTGACGTGGGCGAGACGTTCCCAGTCCTTGCGGGTGAGCTTGTGGCCGAAAGCCGCCTTTAAGGAATCGGGCTGTTCGTAATACTGGAGGATAAAGGCGTCGCTCGCCGAATTGAGTTCCTTGAGTGCCGAACCCGGTTTCATGGCCGGTTCCTTGAACTTCTCGAGCACTATCTCCGTGTTGTAATTACCGAATGCGTCGAGATAAGGATCCTTCTCCTTTGCCATAGGCGATTCATTCACGTCGAGCACATCGATCATAAGTTCATAGTCCGGGCGGATCTTCTCGTTTATGCCGACGATGCCTTTCTTGCCGCCCATGTCGCTGATCTGTTTCATGGCTGTCTCCACGAATTCGGGGCTTACCTTAGTGAGCTGCGGGTTGAAAAGCGGATCCATTTTCGAGGGAGTGTAGCGGTGGTTGACCGTCACTCCGCCTACGGGCATGAAGCCTGAAGTGAAATACTGCGCGGTGGCGATGCAGCGCTGCATTGAATTCGCGATTACGTTGAGGTCATCGGCGGTAGGGCTGTAGTTCTCGGGGAAAAGACCGGCATCGACAGCCCATTTGCGGAAATACTGGCCCATCTGGGTCTCCAGAACTCCGCCCCGGAGAGTCAGCTCGCTCTTGCCCGCGGTCCATTTGTTCCACTCGTGCGGAGTCATGCGTCCGAGTGCAGACTTGCTGTCGGAAAGAGGGGAGCGGATATTGTGTCGGCTGAGCACTACGGCTTCCTTGAGTTTGTAACGGTCTTTGAATTCCTGGCTGCGCTGCTGCTGGGCCATAGACTGCATTGAAGCTCCGGCCAGAACGGCGAGCAGAGCCAGTGAGGTAAACAGGTTTTTCATAATATAGTTAATGTTTGCGGTCAACAAATCGATAAATGCTTCTTCACACTTTTAACAAGATTTATGTAAATAGGTTTTAAAAAAGATTCAAACATGTTATTAAACATATTTTGAAACCTCCTGCCTGACTGCTGTGTTAAAAATCACAAAACAAAACGAAGTAGTTTTCAAGCTCAAGACAAACACAAAACACACTATACTATGAAAACTAAACTTATACTCTCCGCAGCATTCATCATGGCTTCGGCCGTGATTCCCTCAGTAAAGGCACAGGATGAAAAGCCGAAATTCAAATTCACCCCTGCCGGGCGCATCCTTCTCGACGGCGCGGTCTTCGCTCCCCGTCACGACGGGTTCGCCGACGGTGTCGCCATTCCCGATATCAGGCTCGGAGGCAAAGCCGAATACGGCAACTGGCTCGCTAAAATCGATGTCGGTTACGCATTTGGGAAAATCGGCATGAAAGATGTCTACCTGCAATACAAATTCAATGACAACAACCTGCTCCGCGGCGGATACTTCGTGCATCAGTTCGGTCTTCAGTCAGCCACATCAAGTTCGATGAAACCGAGCTTCGAGGCTCCGATCACCGATACATACATGAACGCCACAGGCCGTAACCTCGGAGTCATGTATATGTACGACAAAAACAACTTCCTCGCCACCGCCAGCGTGATAGTCGGCACCAAACTTACCGAGCATGCCAACGATGCGGGCAAAGTGAGTGTCGGAGGAATCTCGCGTCTCCTGTGGCGTCCGCTTCATTCAGAAGGTAAAGTGGTGCAGGTCGGAGTGTCAGGATGGTACCAGTCAGCATATCACGAGGCCGTCGAGAATGAAGACGGGACGCCGGGCGTGTCAAAAGGATTTTTCGATTACTCCGCAAATTACCCCACGCGGGTTGATCAGATAACACTCCTCTCGACCGATATCGACAATTCGCGCGGCGTTTTCAAACTCTCGCCCGAAATGTTGCTCTCGGCAGGACGCTTCGCGCTCGAAGGCCAATACTATTATATGAATGTTAACCGGAAGGAAGGACACGCGTTCGTTTCGAACGGAGCATACGGACTGCTTCGCGGACTCATCTGCGGCGACAGCGCATACGGATATTCATCGGCCGACGGAGGACTCGCCACTCCCAAGCCCAAGACTCTCGAATGCGTGCTTGGCTACAACTACACCAATGCCAACAGCAGCCGGGCCGGAATCTACGGAGGCATAAGCAACGACTTTTCGGTGACGTTCAACTACTATATCAATAAATATATGCTTGCCCGCCTCCGCTGGTCATACACCAATGTGCGCGGATCATCGGCAGTGCCCGACAATCATGTTAACATAATCGAAGCGCGTGTGCAGTTCAAGTTCTGAAACCAAAATAACACATTACAGTTCGACGTTTAGTAACGGAAGGGGCAACACTGCCCTTTCCGTTATGCTTATATACATATATATATGAAAGGAGCGATGTGGATTCTGGTCTTCGTGATCATAACAGGAATAATGCTATATATAGGAGAACTGCGCTGGCGGCGTAAAAACAGGATCAGCGGGGAAGCCGGTTCCGGAGATGCCGCGATCAGCAATGACACAGGTCTGTCTGAAGAAGCTACGGAAGCCGGAGAGGCTTTGCTGCCGAATGTGTCAGATGAATCCGGAGAGACAGCCGGAGAGACAGCCGAAGAATGCTGCGGACTCCACCTTGTATGCGAAAAAGATTCACTTTCGCCAATGAGCGACGATATCATTTACTACGATGACGAGGAACTTGACCGCTTCGTGGGTCGGTCGCACGACTCATACACGCCCGAGGAAGAAGATGAATTCCGCGAAGTTCTCATGACTCTGCGCCCCGAAGATGTGGCCGGATGGGCAAGAAGCGTCACACAGCGGCGTCTTGAGCTGCCCGCAGATGTGCGCGACGAGCTTCTGATGCTCGTAAATGAGCAACGCGGACACTGACCGGTGGTCGGAAATTCAAGATTCAGATTTATTGATTAACTGTTGTTAACATTTATATACATATTTTAATCTCATTCATTTACAATAAGATAAACCGATAAAAGCAGATTTTTAGAGAAAAAGTTCGAACAAAATTTGCACAGCGTGGTTTTTTGCACTAATTTTGCAAACGCAAATCGGAAATGACAACGCCGAAAACAAAGCCCGAAAGGGTGGTTGAAGCGCTTCCGAAAGGCGAAGAGAACATTGACATAATGCTACCAAGACAAAGCAGCGAAAGTTGTTTTAAGAG
>CAMWRV010000035.1 GCA_947176745.1 uncultured Muribaculaceae bacterium | reverse complement strand
GGAGTCGGCCCTGATGCCCTTGCGGCAATAAATATAGTGGCTCCATACTTTATGCTTAGCATCGGCATCGGGCTGATGTTCGGATTCGGAGCATCTGTCATAGGCAGTATCAGGCTGTCTGAAAACAATCTGAAATCCGCACGAATAATCATGACACAGGCATACTTGGCCGGAGCCGTGATATTCGGCACGATTATATTGTTAAGCTACATTTTTACGGACTCCATACTGACAGCCCTTGGGAGCAGCGACCGATTGCTTGACCCGGCACGGACATATCTTTTCTGGCTTCTTCCGGGTTTCTTTTTCTTCTACCTCCAGTCTGTGGGAATGATGCTCGTCCGGCTTGACGGTTCGCCCAAATATGCCATGTCTGTACAAGTGGTTGCGGCAATTCTCAACATACTGCTTGACTGGATAATGGTGTTCCCACTCGGCATGGGTATCAAGGGCGCGTCGATAGCCACATCGATTTCATGCGTGGCCGGAGGATGTATGGTAGTGGTTTATTTCATGTTTTTTCGCACCGTCTGAAATTTTACAGGCTCAAATGCACATGGACATCTGTAAAGCTGACTTTTCGCAACGTAGGCTATATGGCAAGAATCGGATTTGCCACATTCCTTCAGGAACTGGCCATGGGAATTATGATGATCACCGGCAATTATATGTTTCTCCGTCGACTTGGCGAAGATGGGGTAGCGGCGTTCAGCGTAGGGTGCTATCTGTTTCCGATCATATTCTCTATCAGTAATGCGGTCGCCCAGTCGTCACAACCGATCATAAGTTTCAATTACGGAGCAAAGAATATGGAGAGAGTAGGCAGAGCGCTTCGGATAGCACTGGCGACAGCCGTATTATCGGGGTTATTGATCACACTGTGCATGTGGATCGGATCTCCATTGCTCAGCATGGTGTTTCTCCCTGCAGACAGCGTGGCATTCGCGATAGCATCGAATGGATTGCCGTTGTTAGGGCTATGCACATTGTTTTTTGCTGTCAACATCACGTTTATCGGGTATTACCAAAGTATAGAAAAAGTGGTGATATCAACTGTATATTCGATGTTGCGAGGCATAATCTTTGTTGTACCGGCTTTCCTGTTTTTGCCGGGACTGATCGGCGACAGCGGACTATGGCTGTCAATACCGGTTGCAGAGGTGACAACAATGCTGACAATCATTACAGTTTATCTTGTCAGGAACTCGCGCAAAAGACGCCCGGCAACATGAGAGGGACGCCTTATAAAAAAGTCACCCCTCTCATGCCATGACGTTATCTGACAAACTATCAGCAACACCCCAATGTTTCAGTCTTCTTTTCCTGCCAATACAGTATCCAGAACAAGTTGCAGAACAATACGGTCGGCGCCGAGAGACTCAAGAACCGGCATATCAGATATGAAAGCCATTTCAAAATCGCTTTTGTTCCCATCTGCGGAAAGACGATACAATCTGACAGCCTCCTTGCGGTCAGACCGGAGCAATGCGGAGTGTCCGGCATTGAGATAGTCTGACGGACGGGCGTCAATATCAGTCACTTTACCGTAATATCCACTGCTTTTAGAAAAGTTTCCGCTCAGAAGTTCCGCCCACGCTATGGCTCGTAATATCCGGGGAGAATCCGGACTTATATAATTGGCGTGATAGTAATGAGTAAGGGCGGCGGCAGTATCTCCCGACTCCAGAAGCATATTTCCCGAGTTCATCAGCAGCGACACATTGTCGGGATCCATCTGAAGTGCCTGAAGATAATATTCTGAAGCTTTGCGATAGTTTCCGAGTCTGCGGTTGACATATGCGAGCTTTTTTATGAGCCATGGCCCGGGAGTCTTGATAAGAGAGGCTTTTTCATAAGCATCAAGAGCCGGAGCCATCCGATTCTGCGCCTGATGACAGAATCCGATTTTCTCCCACAATGAGGCATCTCCGAATTTGTCTTCTGTAAGTAATGTCAACATGACAAGAGCATCGGCATAATAACCGCGCTTGAAATAAAACTCCCCTATAAGTTCAAGCATCTCGTTGTCGTTCATCATCTCTCCGATTACGGGCAACTCTATAAAATTCAGCGGACGCGCAAAAGGATCTTTCAGCCCCTCCCGCTTTCTGAAAAGTTTGAAGAATCTGTAAAGATCCCTGACCGATTTTAATGTCTCCGTGTCGAATTCAGGGGTGTTGGACGACGGGAGAGCTGTCCGGGTTTCCTCATTGAACTGATCTATCTGGGCGGATATCTGCCCGCTTATCATGTTTTTCTGAGCATCAGGCATCTGGGCAAATGCCAAAGCAAGCGAGTACATGTCGGAATCGCAGATCATAGAGCCTGCATTTCTCATGACCTCCATGAGCTTGCGCAATCCTTCACTGAGTTTTATCTCGGAATGATCCGAGTCAAAAGGAAGAAACCAGTTGGCCGCAGTATTAAAGAACGGAAATTGCTTGAGACCCGAGAATGTGACCATCATCAGATCCGCTCCGTCACTCTGCAACTCACTTAGCTCACGCATCTTTTGAGTCAGATCGCTTTTCGAAAGCATTTCCTCCCATTCCGGATTATTTTCCATCATCGTTTCAGGATCTCCGTCCGACTCCTTCAACTTCTTCAGAATGTCAGGACGCAGTTTCATGATCTCGGGAATAACCTCATCTTTCATTTTTGAGGATACCCGCTCCGTATCGCGGGTGCCGACTATGACACGTATCACCTCGTGTAGCCGGCGATATGTGATAATTGAATCTTTCCAGATCGAGAGCCTGTCCATCAGCTGTCTGTCGGATGCGATGCGTCCGGCATTTTTGACCATAGACAGTACGATTCCTACCAGAGTCCGGGCAGCCAGTTTTTCAGAAGTTGTATTGTCATATATGTCGAGCAACGTGGAGAACTTTCCTTTGTCGTAAAAACATAGCAATGACAAAGTGAGAGCACTTATAGACTGTGCCGACACATTCCCGTCAGCATAGCCGGAAGCAAGATATCGTGCGATTTCCGCATATTCGGAGTCCGATCCGAATGATACAAATATCGAATTGAAGAGTCTAACAAGCTGCTCTTCTTTTCTTTTGCGCATTTCCGAAACATCGTTGCCTCCGAGTTCTGCAAGACTCATTTCTGAAACAATCTTGCCGTAATCGCTGATTATATCCGAAAGACATTCCTTTCTCAGGTTGACAAACCGCAGGACTGCGTAATAATAATCGGGGCTGTCGGGTGTCATTGATGCCCTGACAGCCATGTCGGAAAGCATTCTCAGCCTTCCGGAAATATCTGAAAGCATGCGGTCACGGCCTTCGTCATGAGCACCTTCGATCAGATAATGGATCATATATTTATATGTCTGCTCAATCTTTAAGAGATTGTCAATCTGAGATCTGACGCCTGATTCTTCAAGCATCACCCTGACGATGGAGATTGCTTCGAAAATTCTGTTCGAATCGAGCAGGTCGTTAGCCTGAGAGTGCAGTTCGCTAATTTTATGTGTCATATATTTAAACTATGTCATATACTACAACAAATTCCGCACCAAATTTGTCAGAGGTTTGCCGACGCCGGATTGAAGTCGTTGACAACGCAGCATGACGGGTTTTGGCCTGACTCCTACAGAGCACCCATAGATGTAACAGTCATCTCCGGAGCATACATGTAGTTTCTTACGAAGCTGTTCTGCTGTAAGGGGAAAGTTGCGGACTGCCACCTCGCAACGCGAGCCTTGTATTGACCGGGCGGATTTCTTATCCAAAATGCACGATATCGAGAATATACGACCGGGGAAACTGTCATATCTTACATGCGAACAGTATAGATCCGTGTTTGCGGAAAGCCTTTTAAGGCCCGGAAAATCCTTGCAAAGCGCTGATTGACAATTAAGCTTGTGGACGGCGGCATTAGGATCATAAAGGAACATCCCTTCACGAAGATCCTGAAGGTCTGCAAATGCACAATCCCCGCCGAGATCAGCAAAGGCTGTTTTCCAGATTGATCTTATCAAGACTCCTGCATTGTCGTCTGCTTCAAGATCAACGGTTACAATCTCCGGATTTCCTGCAGGACGCGAACCGTCGAGTATTATGAGAGACTCCTTGCATTCGCCTCTGACACATGCAATATGAATTGACGAGACCCCTTCGATTTCTCTTACGATGCCTGATATGTCAAGAATAGGGGAGGCCTTTACCATCATGACCGGTGCAAAAGATCTCAGTTCCGCCATATTTGAAACGATATCAGGGAGGCAGTCTCTGAAGAGATATGTCCGCCGGCTGTCTGAGCCGCGCCTTGCAGGATCGATGAACAATATATCGAAAACACCGGACTTCTTACTTCTCATCCACTTAAGGCAGTCAGCTTCGACAACATCCACATTGTGCAATTCGAGCACCTCGGAATTGTGTCTTAAGATTTCTGCCCGCATGTGGTCTAGTTCGACTGCAGTCACCAGGTTGCCGCCGCGGGCAAAAGAGAAAGCGTCGATTCCGAGTCCGGCAGTCATGTCGGCTATGGTTTTGCCTTTTCCGGCAATAAGAGCGTGATATGACGCTACACACTGATGGGTGGACTGCTCGGCTGCAAGCGTCGACGGAAAAAGAAATTCGTCGAAGGTTAGAAATGCCGACAGCTTACGTGCAGTCTTCTGCCTGCATTCAATCTGAATCACGGCAAATTCGGCAGGAAATCCAAGATCCTTGCCGTTCGCGCTGAGGTACAGTTGTTTGGGATCTGCCTTCGAATTATTTTTGATATAATCGTAAAAATTTTTCCCGGCAGATGGAAATTTTTCATATCTTTGCATGTGAATTGCGTTTAGGGAGCAGAAAAGACCTTCTTTTATGCCCGCTGACTGCAAAGATAAAACAAAATATTGAATTTCTAACCTTAAATTGTTATATAGGCATGTGACAGCGTTTGTCAGAGAGTCAACTCTGCACATGCTTTTGAATTCATTATTCAATTAATGTTTTACCATGAACAAATTAGAAGAATCCGCACTCAGGTATCATGAGGAAGGCCGTCCGGGAAAGACGGAGGTAGTGCCCACCAAGCCCTACGCCACACAACAGGATCTCTCACTGGCCTATTCCCCCGGTGTGGCATATCCATGTCTGGAAATCGAGAAAAATCCTTCGGATGCCTACAGATATACCAACAAGGGGAATCTGGTCGCTGTCATCTCCAACGGCACGGCAGTGCTCGGACTGGGAAATATCGGACCATTGGCCTCAAAACCGGTGATGGAGGGAAAAGCATTGCTTTTCAAGATATTTGCAGGAATCGACGCTTTTGATATCGAAGTCGATCAGGAAGATCCTGAAAAGTTCATCGAAACAGTCAAAGCTATATCAAAGACGTTCGGCGGGATCAATCTCGAGGACATCAAGGCTCCGGAAAGTTTCCTTATCGAGAAAGAGCTCAAGGAGAAATGCGACATACCCGTAATGCACGATGATCAGCACGGAACTGCCATCATATCAGGTGCGGCACTTCTTAATGCACTTGAGATTCAGGGAAAGAAGATCGAAGACGTGAAACTTGTCGTGAACGGAGCAGGTGCAGCTGCGGTTAGTTGCACCAATCTATACATAAAACTTGGCTTGAAACGAGAGAATGTGGTCATGTGCGATTCAAGAGGGGTGGTACGTGAAGACCGTACTGACATCAACGAGCACAAGCGCCAGTTCGCAACGTCAAGAGACATTCGGACTCTCGAAGAGGCGGTGAAAGACGCCGACGTGTTTGTCGGTCTCAGCGTTGCCGATGTCCTTACTCCCGCCATGATGCTTGAAATGGCTCCACGTCCGGTAATATTCGCACTCGCGAATCCAAATCCGGAAATCGATTACAATCTCGCATTGTCGACAAGAGATGATATCGTAATTGCAACCGGAAGAAGCGATTATCCGAATCAGGTGAACAATGTGCTCGGTTTCCCGTACATATTCAGAGGCGCACTTGACACTCATGCCAATGCAATCACCGAAGAGATGAAGCTCGCGGCTACCTACGCGATTGCGGCACTGGCAAAAGAACCGGTGCCCGAATCTGTGCTCTCTGCATATGGTCTTAAAGAACTCTCGTTCGGACCTGACTATATTCTGCCGAAGCCTTTCGATCCGCGTCTCATATATACAGTCTCTCCCGCTGTGGCAAAGGCTGCCATAGAATCCGGAGTGGCGATGAATCCCATCACTGACTGGGAGGAATACGAGAGATATCTACGCGGGCTCCTCAAGAAGTAAGCAAAGCGTCAACTGAAAACAGAAGAGTTTGGCCGTGCATGCTCGACAAGGCATGCACGGCCAAACTCTTCCGTTTATCCATGTGTTTAGATAATGAAGGCCGTCCGACAGGAATAAGAGCCGGTTTAATAATCTGATGATATGGATGAGAAATCTACGACTCACGGAATAAAAAATTTCAAGAAAAAACTATCCGGCAGCTTCATTGTCGGCAATGTGTGCATACTGATTGCAAGCATTTTCTGGGGCGTGAACGTCTCGGTAACAAAGGCGTTGATTCCCGACTGGATGACCTCAGAAGGAATAACTGCCGTAAGACTGATCGGCGGTGCCGTTCTGTTCTGGGCAGCTTCATTGTTCGTTAAGAACGACAAGATTGACAGGCATGACTGGATAAGGGTCATCGCGGGAGGCCTGATCGGCCTGTTCGGGTTTATTTACCTTTTCGTGATGTCACTCAAATTCGGCAGCCCGATCGACATATCCATCATTATGACTCTGCCCCCAATGTTTGTTATTCTTATCGGGGTGATATTTCTTAAGCAACGACCTTCATGGCTCGAATACGCAGGACTTGCTGTCGGTTTTGCAGGTGCGGTGACAGTCATACTCGGTGCAGGACAGTCCGGAAGGGCCGGAAGCGACGATCTGCTCGGAGATCTTCTGGCCATATTGTCGTGTATATGCTATGCCGGCTATCTTGTCATTCTCCAGAAGCCAACTAAAAAATACCGTCCGGTGTCACTGCTGAGATGGGTATTTCTTTTCTCAGCTCTGCCGGCACTCTTCTTATTGCCGGGCTTCGACAGGATGCCGATTATTCATACATCCGAGGCTGTGCCATGGATAGAAATCGGATTTATCCTGCTTTGTCCGACATTTATCGCTTACTTCCTTGTTCAGCCGGCAGAGAAAGCGATTGGATCCGAACTTGTGTCGCTCTATCAATATCTGCTGCCGGTGTTTGCCACTGTGTCGGCTGTACTCATGGGACTCGACAGACTCAGATGGATCCAGGTATTGGCAATGGTCATCATTGTGGCCGGAATGATAATGACAAACCTCGGAAGGAAGCATCGCAAGACGGGCAACCCCGCACCTGTCACTTCTTCCAGAAAGAACCCGTGAACAGAAGAAGGATCGTGAATATCTCAAGACGCCCGACGAGCATAATGAAGCTGAGAAGCCATTTGGCACCGTCAGACACGAGTGAATAGTCTCCGTTGACTCCGGTGGCGTCAGAACCGAGGCCGGTATTCGATATCGCCTGTAATGCGCAGAAAAAACCTTCTGAAAGTTCCATACCCATCAGCGACAGAATGACGCCTCCGAACACGATGACGATTATATACATAAAAAGGAAAGCAAGAGTCTTGTTGACAACCGCAGAAGGGGTTCCTTTGCCATTCAGGCTTACGGTAGTCACAGCGCCGGGATGCATCATCTTGTAGAACTCGTTTTTCAGAAATTTGAAAAGGATCACAAATCTGTCAAGTTTTGCACCTCCCGACGTAGATCCGGCGCACGCACCGACAAGCATCATTATGATGAGCATCACAACCGACAGTGATCCCCAGTCTTGAAAATCAGGCTCCGTTATGCCGGTCGATGACAACAATGACACAGCCTGAAACAAAGGATCTATCGTCAGGTCGGCAACCGTCAGGTCGGAACCGCCGATAAGTATGTCAATGTCAAAAATGATTGTGCCGGCAAGAATCGACCACAGATACACCTTTAGGACTGTATTTCTGAAAATTCCTTTGGTCTTTCCTGTTGCTGTATTGTAGATAAGAGAGAAATTCACGCCGCCGAGAAACATGAATATTATCATTATAATCTTCACAGCCATAGAATTCAGATCATGTATTCCGCCGTTGTCAGTCGAGAAGCCACCTGTCGACATAGTGGACAGGCCGTAGCAGAAAGCATCATAGAAATCCATGTCGGAGAATGACAGCAGTATGATAAGCACAAGAGTCAGAATGGCGTACACTCCCCACAGACCCTTCGCTGTATAACTTACACGCGGTCTGAGCTTGTCGTGAGTGATTCCGGTCACCTCAGCATTGAACATCTGCATTCCTCCTGAGGTATTGAGCATCGGCACCACAGCAAGAGTGAACAGAATGATACCCAGGCCTCCGATCCATTGTGTTATGCATCTCCACACAAGTATAGACTTGGGCACGTCGGAAAGAGACGGCAATACTGACGCACCCGTTGTGGTGAATCCGCTCATAGTCTCGAAGAACGCATCTGTAACCGACATGTGGGTGCCGTAAAAAATAAACGGCAGCATTCCGAACAGAGATAGAATCACCCACGTGGATCCGGTCAGAAGAATCGCCTCACGCTTTCCCATCTCTCTTGATCTCGGTTTGAGAAGAGTCATCAATGCGCCCGACCCTCCGGTTATGGCGATACACGACAAAAACGGGAGCACACTTTCATTCTCATTTATCAAAGCGACGGCGCATGGAAGTAGCATGAATACGGCCTCTATCATCAGAAGCCATCCTACTACCCGTAAAAGCATCGGTATGTTGATGTATGATCTATGACGCTGATAAAGTGGCATAAGCGATATATTTAAGTCTCCCCTGCCCGGCATTAACCTTTTTTTGTAGGCTGGGGTCTGGTAGCTTGAGGATCGTCAGTTAAACCATTTCTCGATCTTCTGGATTGTTCCCATCAGAGAGAACACGACTACGTAATCTCCCGCAACGATATGAGTGTTGCCGTTAACGAGCATCACTTCGTTATTGCGCACCATAGCGGCAAGAGTCATCCCGAACGGCAGGTGAAGGTCTTTGACCGGGCCTTTTGTGATTTTTGCCCCTTTCTTGACATATATCTCAGCCACCTCGGCATCAGAGAGGGCAAAGAACCTGGAATTGCTTTCGTCGGCGTCAAGCAGGATCTTGTATATTCGGCTCGAAGCAAGCAGTTTCTTGTTTATGGTATTTCCTATGTTAAGATTCTCGGCAAGTCCGAGAAACTGGAGATTCTCGACGTCGGCAATCGTCTTGGGCACTCCGAACTCCTTAGCCGTCAGACATGTCAGGATATTGGTCTCCGAAGACTCGGTAAGCGCGAGAAACGCATCATACTGATAAATGTTGTTCTCTCTCAGCACTTCGATGTCGCGGCCGTCGCCATATACGATCTCGCAGTCGGGAAGTTCGGTCGCAAGCCGTTCGCATACGGCCATGTCGGTCTCAAGGATCTTGATATGAAATTTGTCATGGTAGAGAGTCGCGAATCTTTTGGCAATCCGGCTTCCACCCATAATAAGAGCCTTTCTGATGACCTTCTTTGTTTTTCCGCACAATTCACGAACATGCTGGATATATGGAGGAGTCGTGATGAAATACACCACATCGTCCGGTAGGATCTCGTCATTACCGTTCGGAATGATTGTCTCGTTATTGCGTTTGATCGCCGCAATATGGAAATCATGAGTTGTCACGGGCATATCTTTCAGCTTGACATTGAGTAGCACTGAATTGGAGTGGATCTTGACACCGATAAGCAGGAGTTCTCCATTATGAAGTTCACCCCAGTATCTTGCCCAGTTATGTGTGAGCGACAGTGCGATGTCGTTGGCAGCGAGATGCTCCGGGTAGATGACGAAATCAATGCCGAGTTCCCTGATAAGCTGTCGGTTCTCGGGTATAAGGAATTCACTGTTATCTATACGGGCCACCGTTTTTTTTGCACCCATCTTTTTTGCAATGGCACAGCTTGCGAGATTTCTTGTCTCAAACGGAGTCACTGCAATATAAAGATCGGTGTCGTGCACTCCCACCTCCCTCAGGCTCTCGAAAGAAGACGTCGAGCCGTTCCATGTCATCAGATTGTAGTTCGAATCGATGACATCGAGTTTCGATTGGTCATTGTCAATCAGAGTGATATCCTGATTCTCCTTTGACAACATCTTGGCAAGATGCGTGCCGACCTCTCCGGCTCCGGCTATTATGATTTTCATAAGGCAGGGGAGTGTTGGTTCTTCTGATTGTCTGCATTTGAAAGCTCATTATATAGAGCGGCCACGGCATCGTGTATGCCTTTGGAATCAAATCCGCATTCGGCTCGCAGTTCAGCGACTGTTCCCTGATATATCCAGCGGTCGGGAATGCCGAGATTTATGATTCGCACCGACTTTCGGTTTCGTTCGAACCACTGATCGACAGCAGAGCCGAATCCTCCGTCAACACAACCATCTTCCACGGTCACGATGCCTGCGTATTTTTCAGATATAAGCCGGAGAGCATCCTCGTCAAGCGGCTTGACCCATATCATGTCGTAATGATCGGCGGAAAGGCCTTCCGTCTGGAGGTGCTCAAGGACTTTGCTGACCTCGAATCCTATTGGGCCGACCGACAGAACCGCTATACGAGAATCAGACGATTCATGGAGCAATCTTGATTTTCCGGGTTCAACCTTGGCAAAAGGTGTCTTCCATCGGGCAGAATCCGCTTTACCTCTCGGATACCTGATGGCGAGAGGCCCGCTCCATTCCAGAGAAGAAGACATGATGTTTCTCAGCGTCTCGCAATCCATGGGGGCGGCTACCTTTAGACCGGGAATAATCCTCAGATATGACATGTCGAATATACCGTGATGAGTAACTCCATCCTCACCTACAATGCCTGCCCGGTCAATGCAGAATGTTACGGGAAGACCCTGAATAGCCACATCATGAATAATGTTGTCGAATCCGCGCTGAAGGAAAGAGGAGTAAACTGCGACAAACGGCCTTTTGCCGGCAGCCGCAAGACCACCTGCAAATGTTATGGCATGCCCCTCTGATATGCCTACATCAAACATGCGGTGTGGATAACAAGCCATCTTGTTCATAGATGTGCCTGTCGGCATGGCAGCCGTTATGCCGACTATCGACTCGTTCTTGCCAGCAAGCTCGACAAGTGTGTCTCCGAAAACATCCTGCCACAATGGCACGCCGTCAGTCGAAACGGCTTCCGACTGCCTTCTTGCCGTGTCGGGATCAAACTTGCCGGGAGCATGCCATGGCGCAGGGTTGTTTTCTGCGGCCGCATATCCTTTGCCCTTTCTGGTATGCAGATGCAGGATTCTCGGCCCCTTCATCTCTTTTATGTCCTGAAGGATCTTGACGATTTTTGTGACGTCATTGCCGTTGAATGGTCCGAAATAACGTATGTTGAGCCCTTCAAAAATGTTCTGCTGGCGTGCTACAAGAGATTTGAGGGCGTTGTTGAAACGCAAAACGAGACCTTTGCCCTTGTCTTCAATCAGACCCCATTTCCTGAACAGTCCGTAGAGTTTGAACCGCAGTCTGTTGTATCCTGCAGAAGTAGACATTTCAGAAAGATACCGATGCAGTGCCCCGACGTTGTCATCAATTGACATTTCATTGTCATTGAGTATTATAAGAAGATTGTTGGGGTTTTGAGACGCATTGTTAAGGCCTTCGAAAGCAAGTCCGTTGCCTATGGACGCGTCGCCGATGAGTGCTACGGTTTTTCTGTCTTCCTCTCCGGGTGTGTTCATGTCGGCAATTGCCATTCCGAGAGCTGCTGAAATTGAATTGCCTGCATGTCCGCATACAAATGAATCATACTCACTTTCGAAGGGGAACGGAAAGCCGCTAATGCCGTTTTTCTTTCTTTGTGTAAGAAATGCCTGATAGCGTCCGGTGAGCAACTTGTGGGAATAGGCCTGATGCCCCACATCGAATACAATGCGGTCGCGCGGCGTGTCGAACACATAATGCAACGCCACGATTATATCGACCGCTCCCATGCTCGATCCGAAGTGTCCCGGATTTACAGACAGGCAAGAGATCAGGTATTCTCTTATCTCATCGCACAGGAAAGGCAATTGTGCGACGCTCAGCTTTTTGAGGTCGGCAGGAGACTTTATGCCCGATAGCAGCGGATACTGTTGTTGTCCTATTGCTGTTTTATCTTTCTGTTCCTGAATCATTTTTTACTTTTTTTCGCACCAATCCCATATTTTTTCAATAGCGGGACAAAAATTATCACTGCGGTCATGGCTAACAGCAGTAAATTCTTGAGTGTCACGCCTCCGGATGCAAGCAGCATCCATGCCAGCCATAGCCACAACATGAACAGAAGCGCGAGACCTATGATAGCGGAAGATTTCATCAAGATGCGAAGATAACAAAAAATCCGCAACATCTCATTCTCTGACAGAGATTAATTACAGGCATGTGCAAATATTGTGAGGATTATTTCTTTTATTACTAAAAATTGAGTAAATTTGCATTTGATCATAATTGAAAATTATATAATATGAATTCCCGGTACATTTTTTTTAATCTGGCCAGACTTACATATTTATATATAGCGTTTATTCTCCCGGGATGTTCGGGGGACAAGAAAAGCTCTTCGTCATCTACTCCCGATTCTCCTGCAGATGAGATTTCTGTCTTCGTGGAGAAAGATTCTGTGATAGAAAAAAGGGAGCCACAGCCAGGAGATCCGGACTTTCGTTTCAATAGTGATGATTCTGTATCGGAATATCTCGATACTTGTCGAAACGCGGCTCTTTATTCCGAGGGAATTCTTCCTGTTATCGCCAAGGAAGTTCCGAAATATGCTGCCAGACTCTTATCCGGCACGCACACACGATTTATTGTCGTCGACAAGGCAAGCATGAGGGTGATTCTGTATGACAGATATGGAAGAGTCGAGAAATCTTATGACATGGCATGCGCCAAAAACTTCGGCACCAAACATAAAAAGGCTGACTCTCGAACTCCGGAGGGCTTTTTTGAAGTTGAAGGAATATACAACAGCACAGACTGGCTTTATACTGACGATGACGGAGTGACTTCAAAAAAGAAAGGGCAGTTCGGGCCGAGATTCATACGGTTGAAAATTCCCGTCACGTCGCAGATCGGAATACACGGCACATGCTCGCCATGGTCAATTGGGCACAGGACGAGTCATGGTTGCATCAGGATCACGAATGAGAATATCATGGAACTTGTGGAACTTGTCGAGCCCGGGATGCCTGTAATCGTCCTGCCTGGTAAAAGAGACAGAGCCGTCAACCGCGAGGAAGGATATTTTATTCCATATTTCCCTACTGAACAGAAATATGCAATGACTGAAAAAGAAAAGTCCCTGCCATATTCAGACAAGCGAGAAGAGGATCTAAAAGCGAAAACTGATACGATTGCTGATGATAAGGCTGATTCAGGATCGGCTCAGGAGGATTCTATAAAAACTGCTCCTGATGCGGAAGATCAGGCAATGCCAGACAGCATTGCATCCGGCAAAGAGTCGATCTGAACAATATGTCGGGGGATACGCCGGCAATGCGATTTTAAAACCCAAAATATTCGATTGACACGGAATATTTTTGTATCTTTGTGCTGTCAAAATTTTGGAATCACACTCGAATGAGAAACTACGATAGCTACACCCCGGAAATCAATTATGGGGAAGAAACCGCGGCCGATGTCAACAGTCAGGAGGAAAACGGCCGCAAGTCGGCCGCTAAAAGCCTGCGCCGTCGTAAGACTGTAAAAAAAGATACGGCTGCAACTGAAAAAAAAGGATCCTCTAAGACTTCATTCTCATATTTCCGACGAATAGGGTTATGGTTCGCCAGCCCTCAGTTCAGAATCTTAACCGGCATCTTTTTCGGTTGCCTCGCCATATACCTTGCGGTTTCTTTCTGCGGGTATTTCTCGACATGCATTCAGGATCAGTCAAAGATTGCATCGTCTCCTATAGGGTACGCACCCAAAGTTGCAAATCCGGGAGGAGAAGGGGGAGCGAGACTCTCCGAATTTCTTATCAACGAAGGATTCGGATTAGGCTCTCTTGTGATTATAGTCTGGCTTGGAGCCATCTCATTGAAGCTGCTTGTCGGCAGACCGCGCTTCAGAGCTCTCGACTTTACAATCAAGTGCATTGTCGCACTCATTACGGTCTCTCTGATTGTAGGTCTTGTGACCTACAGCATGCACACGTCCGTAAACTGGGGCGGATATCATGGAACCTATGTAAATGAGTTTATCATCAATTTCATAGGAGGAATCGGAGCTGTTCTGCTCAGTATATTCATGATTGCGGTGTTTATTGTCATCTGCATGCGCGACCTTGTGAACTGGATCATCAGAGTCAGGAAGAAACAGGCAGAAAAACGCCGCATTGCCGCTGAGGAACGTGAGGCAAGACTGGCACGCGAGGCTGAGATACGGAGAATGCAGGAGCAGGAGCGCATAGACGATCAGAGAGCCGGCGAGGCAGCCGGCAGATATTCAGACAATACAGTATCGGGCATAGATACCGACAATCCAATGGATTTCGGGAATGATACCTCGATATATGATATCAGTGATGTGTCCGACAGCTGTGCGGAGCATCGGTCTGCTCATTACGGCCCTCTTAAAGAGGACCTGCCTGACTATGAAGCTGCCAGATTGAAAGAAAATCCTGTTGTTGCAGATGCGGATCCTGAGGATAATTCATGGCAAGAGGATGAAAAAGTGGATAACCCTGCTTTGGAATCCGTAAACCACATGGATACTGTCGACTCCGAGGAGCCGGCAGATGAATCGCAGGCAACCGCAACGCCGCATTCAGATAAGATGCTTGTCAAAGTCAACGAGATTGATCAGGCGTCTTCCCGTCGATACCGTCCCGATATCGAGCATTTCGAAGACCAGAATTATAAGTTCCCCCCTTTCGAGATTCTTGCCGAGGGCAAAGCCCGCGTCGAGGTGGACAAGGAGGAACAGATGGAGAACAAACGCAAGATTGAAAAAACTCTGCTTGATTTCGGTATTCCGATCACCAGGATAGAGGCGACTGTCGGGCCGACAGTAACACTTTACGAAATTGTTCCCGATAACGGTGTGAAAATCGCCAAGATCAGGAGTCTTGTCGATGACATCGCGTTAAGTCTTTCTGCCATCGGCGTCCGTATCATTGCTCCGATTCCGGGGAAAGGCACTGTGGGCATAGAAGTGGCCAACAAGGATCCACAGACTGTGTCGATGAGAACTGTCATACAGTCGCAGAAGTATCAGGAATCAAAATTCAAGCTGCCGATCGCTCTTGGTTCGACAATATCGAATGAAGTCTATATCACGGATCTGACCAAAATGCCCCATCTTCTTGTTGCCGGAGCAACCGGTCAGGGTAAATCTGTCGGACTCAATGCCATTGTAGCTTCTTTGCTATATTGCAAGGCCCCGCATGAGGTCAAATTCGTGATGATAGATCCAAAGCAGGTGGAATTCAGCCTCTACAATAAACTCAAGAATTATTACATGGCCATGATCCCTTCCGACGACAATGAGGAACCGGTGATCACAGACATGGCCAAGGTCGAGGCTACTCTCAATTCGCTGACCATTGAGATGGAGCAGCGATATACGTTACTCAAGAACGCCCATACCCGCAACATAGAGGAGTATAATGCCAAAATACGCGAGGGTGTCCTTAATCCTGCTGACGGCCACAGATTTCTGCCCTATATTGTGGTGATTGTTGATGAGTTCGGCGACCTGAAGATGGTTCTCGGCAAGAATGTCGAGACTCCGATCGCGCGTCTGGCACAAAAGGCAAGGGCTGTAGGAATGCATGTGATAATCGCCACCCAGCGCCCTTCGACAGATGTCATAACCGGCATTATCAAGGCAAACTTCCCGGCCAGAATATCGTTCAAAGTTTCGTCGGGTGTTGATTCAAAAACCATTCTCGACACCCCGGGCGCGCAACAGCTGATCGGGCGGGGAGACATGCTTATCTTCAACAATTCGGAGATGGTGCGTGTGCAGTGCGCTTTCATTGACACGCCCGAAGTCGAGCGTATCTGTGAATATGTGGAGAGACAACCGTATCCTCAGGGCATTTATGAACTGCCGGAACCTCTCATTGAAAGCGGAGACAGCATGGCTGAAACCGGTCCGGTCGGAGAGCGAGACGAGCTGTTTGTAAAAGTGGCTCGTGATGTGGTCAACTCAGGTCGCGCCTCCACATCCTCGGTGCAACGCTTTTACGAGATAGGCTATAACAGAGCCGGACGCATCATGGACCAGCTTGAACGGGTTGGCATTGTAGGCCCGTCGCAGGGAGGAAAACCGAGGACAGTACTGGTCGACGCCATGCGTCTTGAAGAAATTCTCGCCTCTCTTGATTAGGTATTCATAACTCACATATTACAGGTCTGATTATGAAACAAAAGATAATAATTCTGCTGCTTGCCATAACCGTAGCTCTGCAGGTGCAATCAGCCGAGTCCCCGTCGCAGCTTCTTGACAAAGCTATTGCCAAAATATCAAAGGCCTCGGCAGTGAGCTGTTCATTCACTGTGTCGGGCAGCGGTATAAAAGAAAGCGGTAAACTTCTGTCATCCGGACAGAAGTTCAGAATTTCAACACCGGCGGCCTCGACATGGTATGACGGAAAAAACATGTGGACAGCCAACGGCTCTTCAAAGGAAATCACTCTTGTCACTCCGACAAAGCAGGAAATAAATGAAGTAAATCCTTTTTCATATATTTCCGGCTATAAGACAGACTATAAAGTGTATTTCTCGAGGCGCAAGAGCAACGACGATCATCTGATTCTGCTCAATCCGAAGAGCAAGAACGGAGAGATCAAGGCTGTCGAGATCGATCTCGACAAGAAAAGCCTTATACCACGGAGATTTATAGTAAGAGACAGAAATGACAAGGTGATTACAATATCGCTTACATCGGTAAACCTTGATAACCGGGTGTCGGATTCGGCATTCGTCTGCCCGGTAGGAGATATGACAGACTACGAGCTTGTAGACCTAAGATAGATCTGACCCAAATATGCATGCACCAGACCCGGAGTGATAATAAAACCGTGTCCTTGCGTGTTATCACATTATAAGAATTCTAAACGTGAAAATCATATGGAAGAAATAAAGACCAAGGTTCTAATCATCGGTTCGGGACCGGCTGGCTGCACGGCCGGCATATATGCTTCGCGAGCAAATCTGAAACCTATCCTGCTTGAGGGAGAACAGCCGGGCGGTCAGCTCACCCAGACTACCGACATCGAGAATTTCCCGGGCTATCCCGACGGAGTGCAAGGCATGCAGATGATGAACGAGCTGAGAGACCAGGCAATCAGATTCGGAACTGAAATAAGACCCCGCACTATTGTCAAGGTGGATTTCTCAAATCGCCCTTTCAGATGTGAGGATGACAGGGGTGACATATACGTTGCCGAGACCGTGATAATCAGCACCGGAGCATCTGCAAAGTATCTTGGTCTGGCAGACGAGACAAAATACATGGGACTCGGTGTGAGTGCCTGTGCCACCTGCGACGGTTTTTTCTACAGAAACAGAAACGTGGCAGTGGTCGGAGGCGGAGACACCGCGTGTGAGGAGGCTCTGTACCTTTCGACTCTCGCCAAGAAGGTCTATATGATCGTCCGCAAGGATTACCTGCGTGCGTCAAACGTAATGAAAAAACGTGTCGAAGAGAGAGAGAATATCGAGATACTCTACAGATGCAACACTGTAGGGCTCTTCGGGGAAGAGGGTGTCGAGGGCGCCCGCCTTGTCAGAGACAAGGGCACAGCGCATGAAGAGAATCTTGACATAAGCATCGACGGCTTCTTCCTGGCGATCGGTCACAAGCCGAATACCGACGTTTTCAAGGATTATATAGAACTTGACGAACAAGGTTACATAAAGACCTCCGCTCCCGGAACAGCAACCAATGTGCCGGGCGTGTTCGCAGCCGGCGACTGTGCGGATCCCATCTACAGGCAGGCTGTAACTTCTGCCGGCACGGGATGCCGTGCGGCAATGGATGCCGAACGATACCTGATGGATCATAATGAATTCTGACATGGATCTGAAACAGGAAACTCTCGATCGCCGCTATCTACGGATGGCGGCCATATGGAGTGAGAACTCATACTGCGAGCGACGCAAGGTCGGAGCTCTGATTGTGAAAGGAAAGATGATTATCTCTGACGGATACAATGGCACACCCTCCGGGTTCCCCAATGTATGCGAGTCATCGGAAGGAGTGACATTGCCATATGTGCTGCATGCCGAAGCCAATGCCATCACCAAAGTCGCGAGGAGCAACAATTCAAGCGAGGGTGGCACGCTCTACGTTACTGCAAGCCCTTGCATGGAATGCTCAAAACTGATAATACAGTCGGGAATCCGCCGAGTGGTGTTTTCCGAACTTTACAGGATCACAGATGGCCTTGACCTGCTTCGCGAGGCCGGGGTAGAGGTGGTGCATCTGCCTCTTGAGATGAAAGATGAACAATAGAAGAAACATAGGATCTGTATTGGTTCCGGTCATGCTTGCAATAGGTGTGACTGCCGGCATATTCATAGGTAAGAATGCGTCTCTGCAGAAGTTATCGCCCGAGGAGGAGAAGCTGCGGATGATAATGGGTCTTATCGACCAGCAATATGTCGACAAGATCAATACCGACAGTCTAATCGAACAGACTATCCCTGACATTCTTGCATCTCTTGACCCGCATTCGGTCTATATCCCGGCATCCGAACTTCAGTCGACCAACGATGACCTCGAGAGTTCTTTCGGGGGCGTCGGAGTGATGTTCCAGATGCTCAATGACACTGTGAATATCATAGAAGTCGTGGCAGGTGGTCCTGCGGAAAGTGTAGGACTGTTGCCGGGTGACATGATACTTGAGGCTGACGGAAAAAAACTGTCAGGTGTGAAAGCCTCAAGCGATGACGTGTTTACAGCACTTCGTGGAAAAGAGGGAACGAAAGTAAGTGTAAGTATAAAGCGCAAAAGTTCAGCCAAACCGGTCACATATGAGATAACTCGCGGTCAGATTCCGTCAAACAGCGTTGATGCCTCATATATGATCGATGACAAGGTAGGATATGTCAAGGTAAGCAAATTCGCAAGAAACACATACAATGAGTTTTTCGAGGCTCTCGGCGACCTGCGGTCGCGAGGCGCGGAGAAATTTATAGTCGATCTCCGAGGCAATTCAGGAGGATTTATGGATCAGGCTATCTTCATGGCAAATGAATTTCTGCCGGCGGGCCGCATGATCGTATATACCAAAGGCCGCACTCCCGAGAATGAGACAATGGCTGTCAGCGACGGCAGCGGCCATTTCCAGAATTGTGAGATCGCAGTGCTCACCAATGAATATTCGGCTTCTGCATCCGAGATATTCGCGGGTGCCATACAGGATAACGACAGAGGACTGGTGATCGGCCGCAGGACTTTCGGAAAAGGACTCGTCCAGAACCAGATCGCGCTTCCTGACAGTTCAGCGGTAAGACTTACTGTCGCACGATATTACACACCTTCAGGGCGATCCATTCAGAAAGAATACAAAAGGGGTAAAGACGGCAAGTATGAACTCGACATTCTTGACCGCTACAATCATGGAGAATTCTATTCGCAAGACAGCATCAAGCTTGACAAAAGCAAGGAATTCACCACTGTCGGCGGTCGGAAGGTTTTCGGAGGGGGAGGCATAATGCCGGATATATTTGTTCCGGAAGACACCACCGGATACACCTCCTATTATATCGAGGCGAACAACATGGGGCTTATCCAGAAGTTTGCCCGCGATATGGCCGATTCGTACAGGCCTATGATGAAAGGCTCAAAAAGCAAGGATGCAATGTTCCGTATCATGGCGAGAGACAGTTCTTTGTTGACCGCATTTGTAAATTATGCGGCTTCACAGGGTCTTCCTGCGCGTTGGTACTATATCAACAAGTCGCGAGATCTTCTTGTCAATCAGATCAAGGCATGCATTGCACGCGATCTCGTCGGTTACGAGACATTCATAGAAATCCTTAATGAGAAGGATCCTGCTGTGGCCAGGGCGCTTAAGGATCTGATGGAAGGAAGATCGCCGGTCATCATACGTTAGATAATAACTAAATCGATTCAAAAGACGTTATAATTGCGGGCATTGTCTTATGACTTGTGCCCGCAATTTTTATTGACAGTATTAACGTATTCCATGCCAATCAATGGAAACATAGTTTTTGTTATGGATAAAAGAGAGATAAGACACAAGATCAAAGCCATGAAATCCATGCTGCTCGAAACAGAAAAGATGGAGGCGGCAGAGAAAGTTTTTGCCAGACTTGAAGAAACAGCCGCATTCATGCTCGCCGAGAAAATCCTGATGTATCATTCGCTGCCAGATGAACTTTCAACCCGGGCGTTTCTCAAGAAGTGGTGTACGCTGAAAAAGTTCTACCTACCGCGTGTCAACGGTGTGAATCTTGATATTCTGCCATACGACGAATCTCGTCTTGAACTGGGAGCCTTTCATATAGAGGAACCCACAGGATCCGATACGGTCGATGCTGATGAGATAGAGCTTGTAGTCGTCCCGGCGGTTGCATATGACAGAAAGGGCAACCGGCTTGGAAGGGGAAAAGGTTTCTATGACCGTCTTCTTAAATCGAGCAAAGCCACTAAGGTGGGAATCGCATATGATTTCCAGATAGTGGAGGAGATTCCCACAGAAGAGCATGATGTTCCGGTCGATTTGGTGATAACACCCGGCGGATGTCTTGTGCTCAGGAAATCTGTCGTCAGAAAATGAATCGTTGGCATGCAAGTCATTGAAATAAAAAAAGCACTTCGAATGAAGTGCTTTTTTTATTTCATGGCATGACCGGCATTTTACATCATGCCGCCCATACCGCCCATGCCGGGTGCGGCCATAGGTGCAGCCGGCACATCTTCTTTCTTGTCTGCAATTACGCATTCTGTTGTCAGGAACATGCCTGCGATGCTTGCCGCATTCTCAAGAGCCACGCGTGTTACCTTGGCAGGATCTATCACTCCGGATTCGAAGAAATTCTCGAACTGGTCAGTGCGGGCGTTGTATCCGAAATCACCCTTGCCGTCTTTAACTTTCTGAAGAATTACGGCACCCTCGACACCTGCATTCTCCATGATCTGACGCATGGGTTCTTCGATGGCACGGCGGATGATCGCTATACCGGTGTTCTCGTCATCATTGTCACCTTTGAGCTCGTCAAGGACAGCGAGAGAACGGATGTATGCCACGCCGCCGCCGGGAACGATACCCTCAGCTATAGCGGCACGGGTAGCAGAAAGAGCATCGTCAACACGATCTTTCTTCTCTTTCATTTCGACTTCAGAAGGAGCACCGATGTAAAGCACAGCCACTCCGCCGGCAAGTTTGGCGAGTCTCTCCTGAAGTTTCTCCTTGTCGTAATTTGAAGTAGTGGTCTCGATCTGAGCCTTGATCTGGTTTACACGGGCCGCAATAGCATCTTTGGAGCCGGCTCCGTTGACAATTGTAGTGTTGTCTTTGTTGACAGAAACCTTCTCCGCTGTTCCGAGATCGTTGATTGTGGCCTGAGCGAGCTGCATGCCCTTGATTTCGCTGACTACAGTTCCACCGGTGAGTACAGCTATATCCTCGAGCATCTCCTTGCGGCGGTCGCCGAATCCCGGAGCTTTGACAGCGCAGATCTTGAGACTTCCCCTGAGACGGTTGACAACGAGAGTTGCCAAAGCCTCATTGTCTACATCCTCGGCAATGATAAGAAGAGGACGGCCGGACTGTGCGACAGCCTCAAGAATAGGAAGCATGTCTTTGAGGTTGGAGATCTTCTTGTCGTAGAGAAGGATATAGGGAGAATCCATCTCGCATTCCATCTTTTCGGAATTTGTCACGAAATAAGGAGAAATGTATCCGCGGTCGAACTGCATACCCTCTACCACATCGACCGAAGTCTCTGTGCCTTTGGCTTCCTCGACTGTGATGACACCCTCTTTTTTCACTTTCTCCATTGCTTCAGCGATGAGACGTCCGATTTCTTCATCGTTATTTGCCGACACGCGAGCGACGTTCTCGATCTTGCTGATATCATCGTCTACTTCCTGAGCCTGGGCCTTGATGCTCTCAACAACGGCAGAGACAGCCTTGTCTATACCACGTTTGAGATCCATCGGATTTGCACCTGCGGTAACATTCTTGAGGCCTACGTTGACGATGGCCTGTGCAAGCACGGTTGCAGTAGTTGTTCCGTCGCCGGCCTGGTCTCCGGTCTTGGAAGCGACTTCCTTCACAAGCTGCGCACCCATGTTCTGGAACGGATCTTCAAGCTCGACTTCACGTGCTACAGTGACGCCGTCTTTTGTGATATGGGGAGCACCGAATTTCTTTTCGATGATCACATTGCGGCCTTTGGGACCGAGTGTGACTTTCACTGCGTCAGCCAGAGCATCGACGCCATTCTTAAGCTCTTCGCGAGCCTTGATATTGAATTTTATTTCCTTAGCCATGATTATTTGATATTAAACCGTATATGCCGGAATCAGCCGACTACTGCGAGCACATCGCTCTGACGCATCATGAGATATTTTACACCCTCGAGTTCGATCTCTGTCCCTGCGTATTTGCCATAAAGAACTGTGTCGCCGGGATTGAGAATCATTTCTTCATCCTTTGTGCCGTTGCCGACTGCAAGGACTTTTCCTTTGAGGGGTTTCTCTTTTGCAGAATCGGGGATGATGATGCCTGCCATAGTGGTCTCTTCCGCAGCCGTAGGCTCGATGAGGACACGGTCTGCCAATGGTCTGATGTTCATATTGGTTTAAATTTTAGATTACTGTCTTAATAATAAACAAAAGTAAATGGAACACGAAACCGTGACCGGAAACGTGATCCATTTACACTAATACAAATTTCGTGCCAAAAAGGTTCGGCTATTTCTTGACGATGATATAGCTTCGTTCAGGAGCAAGGAGTCCCTGGATTTTGCCATTCTTTACCTTGAATTCTTTGCCGTAGACCACATCTTTGTATGTTCCTGACGGAAGATTTGTCGGGAGGTCAATAAAATTGGCAGATTTGCTGAGGTTTACCATTGCCGCACCTTTCTTGCCTCTATTGACAAGTAGCACTTCTCCAGACTCGCTGATCTGCACATCCTCCTTTTCACTTTTCATGGCGGTACGGAATTTATTAACCGCCACTACCTCGGGATGCTTGAACTCATCGTTTCCGCGAGCACCGAGAATGTTGTCACCGTAATAGTTTGATCTTGTAGATCCGGCAGGACGGCTGAAGAAGAGGGGAGTACCGTTCTGGCGAGCCGTAAGATACACCCATCCAATGCGGATCTGGTCATCTGTGAGGTGAGCCGATTCATGCGCGTTTGCATAGGTGTCATGACTCTCCACCCAGGTAGTCAGAAACTCCGGTGCAGCCTGATGATGGAAGCTTTTCAGATCAAGCCCCTTCGATGAATGCTTCTCGAGAGCCTCCCTAAGCACCCAGCCGTAACCGGACGCAGTCTGTCCGAAATAATCTGCATATTCTTTCTCCGGGACATTTTTGTCCTGAAGCACCTCGCCATATACGAAAAGGGAGTCATAGGGAATGGCAAGCCGAACACCCTTGACAGCCTTGCGGCCTGTGGCTACGTCCCAGAAGTCATTTTCCTTAACTCCCGAAGCTGTGTCCAAGGGATCCGAATGAACTCCGATATGCTTTGCAGTATCATAACGGAAACCACGCACACCCATCTCTATTAACTCGTTGACAAACTGCATGTAATATTTCTGAAAGTCAGGATTCTCGGTGTTGACGTCAGGAAGGCCGCCTGATCCCCACAGTGTGCACTGGAGTCGGTCGTTATAATTACGCACAGGCGCAAGTCCGTTGGAATGAAACATCTTGTCGCGTCCGCCGACAGCCTTATAGAAATCTTCAGAAACGGCATCGATGTCGAATGCCGTGTGGTTAGGAAGAACATCGACAATGACTTTGATATTGTACTTGGCAGCTGAATCCATCATCTGCTTCATCTGCTCGCGACTGCCGAGAATCGAGTTTCCGATCTTCCAGTCAGTTGGCTGATAGTAGTAGTACCAGTTTCCCTCAGTTACGTTGTCATCGAAAATTTTCTTGCCGCTTCCCTCGGGAGAATAGCATTGCTGTACGGGGGATGTCTGAATCATCGTGAATCCGGCATCGGCGATTTCTTTCATGCTTCTCGCCATTTCTGGAAAATTCCAGCTCCACGCGTGTAGAATTGTCTCACTGTTAACCGCATCCGGATTAACTGTAACGCGGTCTTTTGAAACCGCAGGGATACATGTCATAGACACGCCCATGACGCCCAGTATAAGTTTTTTCATTGGAAATTTGTAGGTTTGGGTTAAGATTGTTAATTGTCAGATCCGAAAAAAGATGTTAAGGTTTAACGCCTCTTTCTGACTGTATTTTATAAAACGACTGTTGGCGGATTTTAGCATATTTTGTATCAACAACCTTCGTATCAGGAGAACTGAATGAATGCGATTTTTTGATGTGGATTCTTGATATTGATCGTCACTTATAAGACATATGCACACAAATCACGACAGTGTGCAATATGCTAATAAATTTTAAAATACTGACAATTAAGCAAGTTGCATTTGCAATTCACTTATAAATATATTAACTTTGCAATGTCGACAAAGGCATTCGTACACAATGCTGCTGTCACAGACAATAATTGAACTGACCAGACATGACACTGAAAACCATATTGACATCTGCCCTTGTCGCTTGTTTCTCGATAACGGGTATCGCCCAGACAACAGCGCGTAACGCACACTGGCAGGCGCATCAGACCCAGCTTGCTAATGTCAGATCCAACAAGATGGACAAGAGCGTGGTAGACGGTATTTTAAAAAATGATATTGCCAAGCGCGAAAGTGAAGTTGTCAATAAGGTCTCCGAAGAGAACCAGACATTGATAGCCGATCTGCTTAAAGAAGCAAACAAGCATATCGGAAAGCCATACCGTCACGGCATGAAAGGTCCCAACGCATTTGACTGTTCCGGATTTACGAGCTATGTCTACAAGCAGTTTGGCTATTCGATCAGTCCGGCATCGCGTATTCAGATTAATGACGGAGAAAGAGTAGACCGCAAGGAACTTCGGAAGGGCGACCTTGTGTTTTTCACAAGCCGCAGCAGCGGCAAGAATGTCGGCCATGTGGGCATAGTGGTCGATGCGGATAATGAGACAGGAAAGTTCAGCTTTATTCATGCAAGCATCAAGGGTGTCAGAATAAATGAATGCGAGGGATATTATGAGAACAGATACGTCGGCGCATGTCGCATAATCAACGACTGACAAACTCAAGACAACGATAAACCGAAAGGCGGCCAGAAGAAATGGCCGCCTTTTTGGCATAAAAATTGTTCTTATATTGAAGCTGATTCCTGCTATAAAAGACGAGTGTGGATCGCAGACCCGTTTATGGAGGCAGCTTTGTAATAACAATTCATATATGACAGACCATAATTCAGATAGAGAATCTCAGGAAATATTAACGGATATCCAAACCTCGGATTGCGTGGAAGTCTATGGAGCCAGAGTTCACAATCTCAAGAATATTGACGTGACTCTCCCTCACGACTCCCTCAATGTCATTACCGGATTGAGCGGATGCGGCAAGTCATCTCTTGCGTTTGACACAATATTCGCCGAAGGTCAGAGACGATATATAGAGACATTTTCTTCGTATGCACGCAATATGCTCGGATCGCTTGAGCGCCCCGATGTGGATAAGATCACCGGATTGAGCCCGGTAATAAGCATTGAACAGAAAACTGTCAATAAAAATCCGCGAAGCACCATAGGCACAACCACCGAAATCTATGACTTCTTCCGTTTGCTTTATTCAAGGATGGGGGAGGCGGTTAGCTATAAGACAGGTCTTCCGATGGTCAGATATAACAGGGAAAAGATCATCGCACTGCTGACAGAACAATACCGCGACAGAAAAATATACATACTTGCCCCTCTTGTCAGAAACCGGAAGGGACATTATAAGGAACTTTTTGAAAATCTACGTAAAAAAGGCTATCTTTATGTCCGTGTGGACGGAGAGATAATGGAACTGACTTATGGCATGAAGCTCAACCGCTATAGCAACCATACCGTCGAACTTGTGGTAGACAGGCTGCGTGCCACAGACTCTGATGCCCAGCGGCTCCGCAACAGCGTGGAATCCGCTTTAAAGCAAGGAGGAAAGATGATGTCGGTCCTTGATGTCGACTCCGGCGAGATACGGCATTTCAGTCAGGAACTTATGGATCCTGAAAGCGGATTGTCATATCCGGTGCCGGCCCCGCATAACTTCTCATTCAATTCACCACAGGGGGCCTGCAGGAAATGCAAGGGTCTCGGTTTTGTGAATCTGGTGGATCAGGAGAAGATCATACCAGATCGCAGCAAGTCTATTTACGAGGGGGCAATCATTCCGTTAGGTAGATACAAGAACTCCCTTATATTCTGGCAGATCGAAGCGATATGCAAGCTTTACGGGCATTCCATAAAAGATCCTGTAGAAAGTCTTCCGGAACAGGCGATAGATGATATACTGAACGGAACCGACGTGCGCCTCGATATCAAGACAGAGACCATGTCGCTGTCAGGTTATTCTGCAAATTACGACGGCCTTGTGAAATATATAGAAATGCAGAGCGGAGAAGATGCCGGAGCCGAGGCTAATAAATGGAGCGGCCAGTTCTTCTCAAAGATGGTTTGCCCTGAATGTCACGGTCAGAGACTAAACAAAGTCTCACTGCATTTCTATATCGACGGCAAAAATATAGCAGATGTCGCCAGAATGGATATAGCGGAACTTTATGAATGGACGCTTCATCTTGAGGATCGTCTTGACCAGTCACGCCGTGTAGTCGCAGAGGAGATTCTTAAAGAAATCAGAAGTCGACTGCGGTTTCTGATTAATATCGGTCTCGATTACCTGTCACTCGACCGCAGCAGCGCTTCTCTCAGTGGCGGTGAAAGCCAGAGAATCAGGCTTGCCACACAGATCGGCTCGCAGCTTGTAAATGTACTGTACATACTTGACGAGCCTTCAATCGGACTGCACCAGCGCGACAACGACCGACTCATAAGAAGTCTTAAACAGCTTAGAGATAACGGTAACACGATAATTGTCGTGGAGCATGACAAAGATATCATGACTGAAGCGGACTATGTTGTCGACATAGGACCCGGAGCGGGCAAAAGGGGAGGAGAGGTTATGTTTCAGGGTTCTCCGGCCGAAATGCTTGCATCTGATACTCTAACTGCATCATATCTTAACGGTCATCGCAGAATAGAAACCCCCGAAATAAGACGCGACGGCAATGGTAAATATATTGAGATAAAGGGTGCTTCCGGGCATAATCTGAAAAATGTAGATCTTAGAATCCCGCTCGGCAAATTTGTCTGCATATCCGGCGTGAGCGGAAGCGGCAAGTCATCTCTTATCAATGGCACGCTACATCCGATTTTAAGCAAAAAATTTTATCGGTCTCTACAGGAACCGCTACCATATGATTCTGTTTCTGGAGTTGAGAATGTTGATAAGGTTGTGACAGTCGATCAGACACCGCTCGGCAGATCTCCGCGTTCGAATCCGGCAACGTACACCGGAGTATTCGCTGATATCCGTAAGCTCTTTGTCGAATTGCCGGAATCGCGAATCAGGGGTTATAAGCCAGGTAGATTTTCGTTTAATGTCGCAGGGGGCAGATGTGAGACATGCAAGGGCAACGGCTACAGGACTATCGAGATGAATTTTCTTCCCGACGTTCTGGTTCCGTGCGAGGATTGCCACGGCAAACGTTACAACCGCGAGACCCTTGAAGTAAGATACAAAGGCAAATCAATATCTGACGTGTTGGAAATGACTGTGGATCAAGCTGTTGAGTTCTTTGAGAATGTGCCGGTAATATTAAAGAAAATCAAGGTGCTACAGGAAATAGGCCTGGGATACATAAAATTAGGTCAGCCTTCAAGCACACTCAGCGGAGGGGAAAACCAGAGGGTTAAACTGGCTACCGAACTCGCCAAGCGCGATACGGGCAAAACTCTGTTTATCCTTGATGAACCGACAACCGGATTGCATTTCGAGGATATCCGTATACTTCTGAAGGTGATAGACAAACTCGTTGACAAAGGCAATACAATGGTTGTTATCGAACACAATCTCGATATAATCAGATGTGCCGACTATGTTATAGATCTGGGACCCGGAGGTGGCCGCGAAGGCGGACGCATCATGGCAGAAGGAACTCCGGAGCAGGTAGCACAGAAAGATACACCAACAGCAATATATCTCAAGAAGGAATTGTAAAAGACAACAACGAGATTCGCATGAGTCCCGGATCAAATGCGTGCTTCAAATACGCGCCGAATCGGGATTCATCAGATCTTTCAAAAATTCTCCGAAATCATGCGTAAATATATAATGCCATGTTTTCGGATTATTTGTTACATAATCCCTATTGTGTTAAACATTTTTATGCCATAACTATAAGGGAAATTAATGTCTATTTAGATAGCGTATAACCGCCAAAATGAGCCGAATAAATAAAATGAAAGGGATTGCCATGAAAAGTAGCATTATCAAGCTACTTAAACCAGTTTTTAACAGTATCATAAGAATCACTGATATTATTCGGTGCTGCCCATAAGAGACGAATTAAATTACCAATCTCGGAATTGTCACGCATATTAACACCATGATCACGTAAAAGTCGTGTTAATTCATTTTCCAATTCTTTTGAAGTAAGAGTAGCACCTTTTAACTTATAGTCCTCAACAAGATTAATGATCTCCTGAGATGCTTTCTGTGCCTGTACTGATTTGAGACCAGCAGAAGCGAGGGTATCGGTGATCTGGGCGGAAATAAGCTGCTTTCTGTAGTCCATGAGACCAATTTCAGCGATATTCTTAGCGGATGCAGTTTGTGAATATCGGGTCTGAGGGCCGTTAATGTAGTTCTTTTCAGCGTCGATCTTGAAACGCTGAGAATCGGTCAACTGACCTGTAGCGCGCATGTTGATGATCTTCTGATCCCAATAATCACGCCATAACTCGGCCTCTTCCTTGTTCTTTGAATTTGCATAACGCTGACCGATCATCTGCAACTCTTTCATATCTCCATCTAAGATGGTATTACGCTGATATGCCGCAAGATTTTCAGTTTCCTGAGCAGCTTTCTTTAACTGCATTGCTTTGAATGCTCCATCAAGGGCACTATTGACAGCGTCGGCAATACGCCAATGACCCTGATAAGTCGGAACCGGAGCGCCGACAGTTGCATGAGGATTGGAAGCCGGAGCAGTAGAGGAACCATTCTGGTAAACCAAGTTAGGATTTAGACCAGCCTCCTCAAGTCGTTTCATTTGAGCAGTAGGAGAATTATAAGCATTGGTCATTTCCCAATTTGAAATATTAGTAGCATTCTGCCATTTAGCCATCTCCATGGCATACTCAAAGGAACGCCTTTGCGCATGCTTGTCCTCTTGCGTTGCCACGGTCTGAGAAGCAACGGAAGCAATAGTTTGTGCAAGACCAGCAAGAGCGGCAGTTGTTGAATCATCCATAACTTATTGTTTTTTAGAATGGTGTCAATTAGCACTAATATATCAAGTAATGTGCGTGCTAATTGATGGCGCAAATATAGTTATTACAGTTGATAGTAACAACAATTTTAACAATCTTTAATACTTCGCCTATTTCGTTACACTACATGAGCTTCGTATTGATTGATTTTATTAACATCTCTTAACGTTATTAACAATTACTGCCGCCTCCATTATCCCTTATGGGATAATGATTGGCGGCAGCTCTTAAACAACTACAAAAAAGTACCTAACTCTATATAAGATAATACCGGATTAATATTACCTTACAACGGGGGTGGGGGTTCCTGTGTGTTATACACATCTCCGACCCAACGAGACA
>CAMWRV010000034.1 GCA_947176745.1 uncultured Muribaculaceae bacterium | reverse complement strand
CTGCTCCAAAATATTAATAAATCTTACCATTAAAATTAGTTTAAACAACTTCTAAACAAGAATAAGCATTAACAAGCTTTCGACAATGAATATAGCCATAGTAGGTGCAAGCGGCGCGGTCGGCCAGGAGTTTCTCCGCGTGCTTGACGAACAGAATTTCCCTGTTGACAATCTCCGTCTTTTCGGATCAAGCCGTTCGGCGGGCCAGACCCGCACATTCCGAGGCAAGGAATACACGATCGAGGAACTCACTCATGACTCCGACTTCTCGGGCATCGACATAGCCTTCACATCGGCCGGGGCCGGCGTGTCGAAAGAATACGCCGAAACCATCACACGCCACGGAGCCGTAATGATCGACAACAGTTCGGCGTTCCGCATGGATCCCGACGTGCCTCTGGTAGTGCCCGAGGTCAACGGCGCCGACGCACTGACGCGCCCGCGCAACATCATCGGCAACCCCAACTGCACTACAATCCAGATGGTCGTGGCGCTCAACGCCATCGAGAAGATCTGCCACATCCGCCGCGTGCATGTGGCCACCTATCAGGCCGCAAGCGGAGCCGGGGCCTCTGCGATGGATGAACTCCGCGAACAATACAGCCAGATCGAACGCGGAGAGCAGCCCACGGTCAAGAAATTCGCCCATCAGCTTGCCTACAACCTCATACCGCACGTCGACGTCTTCACCGACAACGGTTATACGAAAGAGGAGATGAAGATGTACAACGAGACCCGCAAGATAATGCACAGCGACATCCGCGTGTCGGCTACGTGCGTACGCGTTCCCGTGCTCCGTGCCCACAGCGAGGCCATATGGGTCGAGACAGAGCGTCCGGTAAGCGTGGAGGAGGCACTTGAGGCATTCGGAAATTCGGAAGGCCTGGTGCTTGTCGAGGAGAATGCGCAGGGGAAAGCATATCCTATGCCCCTTGATGCCGCCGGCACCGATCCGGTCTATGTGGGCCGCGTCCGCAAGGACCTGGCAGACGACTGCGGACTCAGTTTCTGGGTCGTGGCCGACCAGATCAAGAAAGGGGCGGCACTCAACGCCGTGCAGATCGCACAGTATCTGATCAAAAATTCATAAGCAACCCCTACACACACGAGCCATGGAAATGAACGGACAGCTTGAGCTGGCGTCAGAGATCATCGAGAAGACAGGATGCAGCCTTTTCCTGACCGGAAAAGCCGGCACCGGAAAGACCACATTCCTGCGCCGCCTCCGCGCGTCGAGCCGCAAGCGCATGGTCGTGACCGCCCCGACAGGCATAGCCGCCATAAACGCCGGGGGCATGACCCTCCACTCATTCTTCCAGCTCGACTTCGGCCCGTTCGTGCCCGGAGCGAGACGCGACAGCTCCGGCCGCCGCCCGATGGCCTTCAGCAAAGAGAAAATCCGCATAATCAGGGGGCTCGACCTGCTTGTCATCGACGAGATAAGCATGGTGCGCTCCGACATGCTCGACGCCGTCGACGACGTGTTGCGCCGCTTCCGCGACAGGACACTCCCCTTCGGCGGCGTCCAGCTCCTTCTGATCGGCGACCTGCAGCAGCTTCCCCCCGTGGTTGTAGAGTCGGAACGCCGCATCCTTGAAGCCAACTACCGCTCCCCCTACTTTTTCGACAGCCACGCGCTCGAAAAACTCGACTACATCACCGTCGAGCTCCAGAAAGTCTACAGGCAGAACGACTCGCGCTTTCTCGACATACTCAACGCCGTTCGCGACAACCGCGCCGACCGTTCCACACTCGACGCGCTCAACTCGCGCCACATTCCCGGATTCTCGCCCAAAGACTCCGAGGGATACGTGAGGCTGACCACCCACAACCGTCTTGCCGACGAAATCAACCGCGCCCGCCTCGACGCACTCCCGGGAAAGACTTATACATTCCGGGCGGCGGTGAAAGGGAATTTTCCGGAAAGTTCATACCCCGCAGCCGAGAACCTTGAGCTCAAAGAGGGGGCACAGGTGATGTTCATAAAGAACGACACCGGTTCCGACCGGCGCTTCTTCAACGGAATGCTCGGACGCGTCACGGCCATCGACAGCGAAGGGGTGACAGTGACCCCCGCCGACGGCAGCGACCCTGTGGCCGTCGAGCCGATGGAGTGGGAAAATGTCAGGTTCACCGTCAATGAGGAGACCAAAGAGATCACCGAGCAGCTCGACGGCGTGTTCCGACAGCTTCCGCTGAAGACGGCCTGGGCAATGACGATCCACAAAAGCCAGGGACTGACATTCGACAAGGCGATCATCGACGCCTCGGCCTCATTCACCCACGGGCAGACATACGTGGCTCTTTCGAGATGCCGAAGCCTCGAAGGTCTTGTGCTCGACCGCCCGCTTGCTCCGGCAGCCATCATAACCGACCCGACGGTGACACAGTTTATCGAAAGCCACCGCACCGGTGAGATCGACCCCGTCACCATCGAGTCGATGCGACACTCCTACATGATGAGTCTCGCCGGGGGAATGTTCAACTTCAATCCCCTTTTCAGTGCCCTCGAAGGAGTGGCAAGACTTCTGCAGGAGAACTTCATGAAGCTCTATCCGTCGAAAGTGCGGGAGTTCACCGCCGCCTGCGCCGAGATGCGGAGCGGACTTGTGGAAGTCGGCGACAGATTCCGCAGCCAGATGCGGCAACTTGACACTGAGGCATCCGCCGACGGACCGAACCCCAGGCTGATGCAGAGGATCAAAGATGCCTCCAACTACTTTCTCGACCGGCTGCGCCAGCTCAGGGAACTCGTGGCCGGACTCCCCTCCGAGCACGACAACCGCCGCGTCGCGCAGAAACTCGCAGACCGCCTGGATCTTTTCGAGAACATGGCCGACATACGCGAGGCTCTGCTCGAGACCTTCTCGACCGAGGATTTCGACACGGAGCTTTATCTCGACATAAAGGCACGCGGCGCATTCAAGGCCGTTCAGGCCAAAAAGAAGAGCCGCAGAAAAGAGACTACCGAACAGACCGCCGACAACCTCAACCCCGCTCTGCTCGACCGACTGACCGAATGGCGCAGAGGCAAGGCTGCCGAAGCAGGCATGCCGGCATACACCGTATGCACGACAAAGACACTTCTCGCCGTGTCAAACCATCTGCCCGCCGACAGCGCCGACCTTCTGATGATGCCCGGCATAGGCCCGGCCACCGCGCAGAAATACGGAGACGAGATACTCGGCATCGTGGCCGGCTACAAGCAGGAGCATCCCGAATCAGAAAGACTCGACGCCGCAGCCGCCCATAAAAAGAAACCCCGCGCCGAACGCGAAAAGAAGCAGAAACCCGAACGCGGGGAGACCCGCCGCATAAGCCTGGCCATGTTCATGGCCGGCAAGGAGGTCGACGAGATCGCCTCGGAACGCGGTCTTAAGCCGGCGACAATTGTGGGACATCTGCTTGCCGAGGCTGATCTCAGCGACACATCGGTGACCCGACGCCTTGTGCCCTCAGAAGCGAGAGACGCCATCGGAAGCTACTTCGACTCGCACCCGACGCTCCCCCCGACATACACGGAAATCATGGAGGAGATAGAGAGATACACCGGATACGAACCGGAGTTCCTTCACCTCAAGATAATGTGTGCCATCCACGGGCGGCAGCCTTCAGCACCGCAGCCGGCTACAGATTGAAATAGAACGTGCCGTAAGGCAGGACGGTATAGAAGTCGTAGGTGACGTTGCGCAGCAGATAATTCGTGTTATAGGCCGGCAGGTCGAGACCTTTGTCCCACTGGTCGGTCCATGGATCCCATGCATTGATCACATTGACGTCATACTGCACACCATTGTAGCGATAGCTCACCAGCATCGGCAGCACACGCCACACACCCTGCGCGTCATAACCGTTGGCTATGACCTTTGTCAGCCCCTGGTCAGGGAAATTGCCGATCGATATCGAAGGACTGACCACGAGCGTCGGAGAATTGTTCCATCCCGTATACCACGGACTCCCCCAGTAAGCCGGAGTCGGCGGCCCCGGATTCCATCCCATGCCGTTCATTCCCATGCCGGGAGCCGGCCCGGGAGCCGGCCTCGGATTGGGGCGGAAAGAGCCTCCCGATCCAGGAGCCGGAAGACTGTTCTGGGCAGCCATACCCAGCGCGCCGAGAAATATGAATGAAGCCGCCATGACGGCCTTCATCCCCTTTGAGAAGAATCGTCTTGTTATTTCATATGTTTTCATAGCATATTTAGAATTAAGAACAGTTACAACAATCGGAAAGAACCGCAGCCGGTTCGGCATTCGGTCTCCGTTTTTATAATAAGAACAAACAGAGAGACCGGATTCCTCACATAGATGGGCGGCGGAAGCAAAAAAACTGCATCCAGCAGAGACAAAGAGGCAATCATCGGCAAAATTTAGGATTATTCGGAGATTTTTGCTAAATTTGCAGATTGACAGCGGCATATGGGCCGCTGCTTCTCACAGAACAAATACAGAACAAGATAAAGTCCAGACAAGATGGCAAAACAGGAAGACGTTTTCAAGACAATAATCGCCCATGCTAAAGAATATGGGTTTGTGTTCCAATCAAGCGAGATCTACGACGGTCTCTCCGCCGTGTATGACTACGGCCAGAACGGCGTGGAGCTTAAAAACAACATCAAACGCTACTGGTGGGAGGCTATGACCATGCTCAACGACAACATCGTCGGCATCGACTCCGCCATCTTCATGCACCCGACGATCTGGAAAGCCTCAGGCCATGTCGATGCATTCAACGACCCCCTGATCGACAACAAGGACTCGAAGAAGCGATACCGCGCCGACGTACTGATCGAAGACGAGATCGCGAAATTCGACGAGAAGATCAACAAGGAGGTGGCCAAGGCCGCGAAACGTTTCGGCGAGAGCTTCGACGAGGCGATGTTCCGCCAGACCAATCCCCGCGTGCTTGAGCACGCCCGCAAGCGCGAGGAGCTTCACACGCGCTTCTCCGATGCGATGAACGCCAACGACCTCAACGAACTCAAGCAGATCATACTCGACTACGAGATAGTCGATCCGATAAGCGGCACGCGCAACTGGACAGACGTGCGCCAGTTCAACCTGATGTTCAAGACCGAGATGGGTTCAACCGCCGACGGCGCGATGGATGTCTACCTGCGTCCGGAGACGGCACAGGGCATCTTTGTAAACTATCTCAACGTGCAGAAGACCGGTCGCATGCGCATACCGTTCGGTATCGCCCAGATCGGTAAGGCGTTCCGCAACGAGATCGTGGCACGCCAGTTCATCTTCCGCATGCGCGAGTTCGAGCAGATGGAGATGCAATTCTTCGTGCGTCCGGGCGAGGAGCTCAAATGGTTTGACCACTGGCGCCAGACACGCCTGAGATGGCACAAGGCACTTGGACTCGGCGACGAGAAATACCGCTACCACGACCACGAGAAACTGGCCCACTACGCCAACGCCGCCACCGACATCGAGTTCCAGATGCCGTTCGGCTTCAAGGAAGTGGAGGGCATACACTCACGCACCAACTTCGACCTCTCACAGCATGAGAAGTTCTCGGGCAAGAAGATACAGTATTTCGACCCCGAGCTCAACGAAAGCTACGTGCCCTACGTCATCGAGACCTCGATCGGAGTGGACCGCATGTTTCTTTCGGTGCTCTGCTCCTGCTACGAGGCACAGGATCTCGGCAACGGCGACAGCCGCGTCGTGCTCCACTTCCCCGCGCCGATCGCTCCGGTGAAATGCGCCGTGCTTCCGCTTGTCAAGAAAGACGGTCTCCCCGAGAAAGCACGCGAGATCCAGCACCGTCTGCGTTTCGACTTCACATGCCAGTATGACGAGAAAGACTCGATCGGCAAGCGCTACCGCCGTCAGGATGCCATCGGCACGCCCTACTGCATCACCGTCGACCACCAGACACTCGAAGACAACACCGTGACACTGCGCGAGCGCGACTCGATGGAGCAGCGCCGCGTGAGCGTCGACGAGCTCGAGAAGATACTCGGCGACGAGGTCAGTCTCAACAGTCTGCTGCGCAAATTGTTGTAACAGCAAGAAATGTAGAGACAGTAAAAAAAGTCGTAACACCACAGGAAATCAATAGAAATGAGAATATTCAGAAAAATCATGATGACAGGAGGGATAGTGGCTGCCGCCACCGGCCTGTCGTCGTGCAACTACAACAGCCTTGTCGAAAAGCAGCAGGGAGTCGAAGAGGCGTGGGCGCAGGTCGAAAACCAGTATCAGCGCCGCGCCGATCTCATCCCCAACCTTGTCAACACCGTAAAGGGATATTCCACACATGAGGAACAGACCCTTACAAAAGTGGTCGAGGCCCGCGCCAAGGCCACATCGGTGACGATCGACGCAAAGGATCTCAACGAAGAGAACCTCGCCCGCTACCAGCAGGCGCAGAACGAGCTGAGCGGCGCGCTCAAATCACTGCTCGCGGTGACTGAGGCGTATCCCGACCTCAAGGCCAACGAGAACTTCATGAATCTCCAGGCCCAGCTCGAAGGGACAGAGAACCGTATCGCCACCGAACGCAAGCGTTACACTGAAAGCGTGCGCGAGTACAACACTGCGATCAAGAAATTCCCGACCACCATCTACGCCGGCTGGTTCGGATTTGACGAGAAACCGCAGTTCAAGGCCGAAGCCGGTTCGGAGAAAGCCCCTGAGGTTTCGTTCTGAGACTGAGGTTTCATCCCACAAAATAAAAAAGCCGGTCTCCGGCCCGAATCTCAACCCGACTGTGAAATGAAAAAAACAATCATAACGGCAGCAGCAGCGATTATGGCGCTGCTGCCGCTCTCTTCCTGCCTCAAGGGAGACGCCGAGACATATGAGGAGTGGCGCGAACAGAACAATGCCTATCTCGCAGCCATAGACACCAAGGAGTACGAACTGGTCGTTCCGGACTGGGCTCCGCAGAACTCGGTTTACATCAAGTGGCACAATGACCGATCCCTCACTGCCGACAACCTTGTGCCGATGTCGAATTCCACCGTGGAGCTGAAATATGAGCTTGAAGATATCGAGGGCACCAAGATACAAGACTCATACTCGGCCACCACAGGCGACAGCCTCTTCGTCACTCAGCCCAACCAGACTGTCATGGGATTCTGGATAGCTCTCACCACAATGCATGTCGGCGACTCGGCCACTCTTATCATCCCCTACCCCTCAGGCTACGGTTCGGGACAGACGGCGTCGATCAAGCCCTATTCCAACCTGATCTACCGCGTGAAGATCAAGGGCATCAAGGCATTCGAGAAACCGGCGAGCTGACGCACGCAGCCGTCAGGACCACGACACACCTTAGATCATGTAACATAACCCCAGATCATGAAAAGAACATCCGCCATGCTCCTCGCCATCGGAGGAGCGGCCGCAGCCACAGCACTCATGGCGTCGGCCTACACCTTCAGAGAATACAAAATGGCGAGACCGGAGCTTCTCTATGTTCCGGCCACTCCCGATTCAGTAATGAAGGAGAATCCATTCAAGACCGAAGACCTTCTCGCATCGCGCGGCGAACTCCCCGGCGACGACGCCGCAGGCTGGACAACAGTGCTGCCAGACACGGCAGGACAGATCACGCTCGACGGATTCGACAACGAAGACCGTCCGGCTCTCCATTCGTTCACCACACGCCTGCGTGCTCCACGCTTCACAAAAGGGAAGCTGGTGCTCAGATCTACGTCGCGTGCGGCCGTAAAAGTCAACGGCGAGACAAAAATCACAAAAGCCACGGCGGATTCACTTCCCAAAGAGGCCGAGACCGCGCTTGAACTCGCACCCGAGGCAGACTACGACATAACCGTCGACCTTCTCGGCATGCCCGGAGAAAGCACACCCTCATTCAGCCTTGAGTTCACACCCGACGACGACTACAAAGACATAGAGGTCAGCGCGTCGCCCGCGCTCGGCCGCCGTGTGTCTCCGCTGACCACCATGACCGGAGAACGCGTTACGGGCGTCTCACTCTCCGACGACGGCAAATATCTGATCACCACATCGCGCGAGGTGATATCGGCCAAAGAGACAGTGTGGCGCGCCACTCTGTCGGAAACCGCGTCGGGCCGCGTGATCAGCGAGGACATCAACACCCGCGCGCGCTGGCTTCCGGGCCTGAACGCATACTACTTCACTTCGGCCAGGGCCGGTGTGCATGACGTATACCGCACAGACGTTCCGTCGATGAAGACCACGCTCATGGCCAAGGGCATACCCGACGCCGACGTGACATTCTCGCCCGACTGCCGCTATATGTTCTACTACAAGAACGTGGAAGCCGACAAAGAGAGCGGCCCGATGCACCGCTACCGCGATCCCGACGACCGCATTCCCGGCGACCGCGACCGCAGCTATATCATGCGCTATGACCTTCAGAGCCACGTATCGATACCCCTCACCTACGGCGGACAGACCACAGGCATCTACAGCTTCACTCCCGACGGCAGCAAGATGCTCTATGGCGTGACACAGCAGACTCCCGACCGCTATCCGTTCTACAACACTACTCTGGTGCAGATGGACCTCGGCACCATGAAGTGCGACACCGTGGTCAGGAAACTCGAATCAACCCTGACATGCGCCACCTACTCCCCCGACGGGCGCGAGCTCTTCATCGTGGCCGGACCTTCGGCCTTCGGCGGCATCGGCGCCAACTACGCACCGCACGAGATCGGCAACGACTTCGACGGTCAGGGATACATACTCAACATTGCCGACGGCAAGACTCGCGCCATGACTCGCGATTTCGACCCCGCGCTCATGGCCGACGCCACCTGGAATCCCGCCGACGGCAAAATCTACTTCACGGCTGAAGACGGATTCCTGAAACGCCTCTACCGCCTTGACCCGAAAAGCGGATCTATCTCCGCGCTCGACACCGAGGTGCAGACCGTGCGCTCGTTCAGCATTGGCGACAAGGAAGCAACATGGCTCGCCTACTACGGAGGCTCGTTCACAAGAGACGGCGCCGCATATCTGCTGAATCTCAAGAACGGACGCTCGCGCCTTGTGGCCGATCCTCTGGCAGAGACAACGAAAGATGTGACTTTCGGCGAAATGGAGCCGTGGAAGTTCACTGCCTCCGACGGCACGGTGGTCGACGGCTGGATGTGTCTCCCCCCCGACTTCGACCCGGCGAAGAAGTATCCTCTGATCGTGTATTACTACGGAGGCACCTCTCCCTCTAACGCGGCGTTCTACCATCTCTATTCACCACAGGTGTTCGCATCGCGCGACTATGTGGTCTACGTGCTCAACCCGAGCGGCACGACCGGATACGGTCAGGAGTACTCCGCACGCCATGTCAACGCATGGGGCAAGCGCACCGCCGACGAGATAATCGAGGGCACTAAAAAATTCTGCGCAGCCCATCCGTTTGTCAACGACAAGAAGATCGGATGCATCGGGGCCAGCTACGGCGGCTTCATGACACAGTATCTCCAGACGCTGACCGACATATTCGCAGCCGCCGTGTCGCACGCCGGAATCTCGAACGTCACATCATACTGGGGAGAGGGATACTGGGGATATTCCTACAACAGTGTGGCCGCTGCCAAGAGCTATCCCTGGACCGATCCGGAACTCTACACCCGCCAGGGCTCGCTGTTCAACGCCGACAAGATCCACACTCCCCTGCTTCTGCTCCACGGCACGGTCGACACCAACGTGCCGATCGGCGAGAGCATCCAGCTCTTCAACGCGCTCAAGATACTGGGACGCGACGTGGAGTTCATCACCGTGCAGGACGAGAACCACGTGATCTCAGGCTTTGACAACAAACTCGCATGGCAGAACACCATTATGGCCTGGTTCGCCCGCTACCTGCAGGATGATCCCCGCTGGTGGGAGAGCCTCTACGGCAAGTGATCAGCAACATACCCTTTACAGACAATGACAAGAACCGACATATTTGCAGCGGCAATTCTGTCAGCATCGCTACTCGCCGGACTCTGCGCCTGCTCCACCAAAGGGGAGCAGGCGGAGGTCCGCGAGGAGGCGGCGCAGATCGAAGCCGCGCATCTCGACGGCCGCGAGGCCGCGAGAGCATTCGTCAACCGCAACTACAAAGACAGCCTCGAACTCCAGCACCAGCTTGTGGAAGCCGGATCACGGCGGTCGAAATATGACACCCTTCCGCAGAGCCTCGCCGCTTTCGACTCGGCCTTTATCTCGACAGTGCGCACGGTGAGACCGGAGGTGGCAGCCGAACTCGAACGCATGCGACCGGCGGCACTGAAAGAAATGAGAGAAAGAGAAAAATGACAGGACAAGATATGGCGGACCTGCTCCTTAGGGAGGCCGCGCGAATAAACCGTCCGGAATTCATCGGCGAGGATCCAGTGCAGTTTCCTCGCCTTTTTGACGCTATTCAGGACATCGAGATAACCGCACTGACCGTGGCTGCGATCTCGTGGGGACGCCGCGCCATGATCCTGCGCGACGCCCGCCGCATGCTCGACATCATGGAGCACCAGCCATTCCGCTTCATGATGGAGAAGGGTTACGAAAGCCTTGATCCGGCACTCAACATACACCGCACATTTTTCGGCCGCGACCTGCAATGGTATCTGCGCGGACTCAGGGAAATCTATCTCCGTCACGATTCGCTCGACGCCTTCGCCGCGTCGATCGGCGCGGGGCAGGACTCCGCTCCCGCATGGATGCTTGCCGAAAGCATGCTGCGCATATCGGCCGATGCCAACGGAGGGACGTCATGTCCGCGCTGTCTTCCGACAAATATGCGCACCACTGCGTTGAAAAGAGTGAACATGGCGCTGCGCTGGCTTGTTAGAGATGACGGAATCGTTGATATCGGCGTGTGGAAAAGCATACCCAAAAGCAGACTGTTCATTCCGCTTGATGTGCACGCCGGCAACACAGCGAGGGCACTCGGCCTGCTGAGCCGCAAGGCCAACGACCGCAAGAGCGTCGAGCTCCTGACCGCCGGAATGAGAGAGATATGCCCTGAAGATCCCGCGCTTATGGACTTCGCTCTTTTCGGCGTCGGCGTGCATGGAGAACTTGACCGGATTCTCGACACACCTGGCAACGCCGGCATACCGGCCATACACTGAGGCCCCTGCATTAAGATGGGGTCTGAGGACTATCCGTATTCTGAATCATTTTACGAATGAAGAAACTTATCACTTTAATTCTGGGGATCGTCATGGCTCTGTCAGCTGCAGCCGCCAACCCCAAACGCGAATTCCGCGGCGCATGGCTTCATGTCATAGGCCAGAGCCAGTGGCAGAACAAAAGCACCGAACAGGCCAAGGCATACATACGCGAGCAGTTCGACCGTCTTCAGGACGCGGGCTGCAATGCGGTGATCTTTCAGGTACGCCCTACGGCCGACGCCCTGTACAAATCAGACCTTGAACCGTGGAGCGCATGGCTCACAGGCAAGCGGGGCAAAGCCCCGTCGCCCATGTGGGACCCGATGGAATATGCCATCGGAGAGGCACACAAGCGGGGCATGGAGTTTCACGCATGGCTCAATCCCTATCGCGTCACATCGACGGCAAAAGAGACTCTTCCGGCCGACCACATGTCGAACAAGCATCCCGAACGGTTCTTCCGCTACAACGGCCAGATTCTGTTTGATCCCGCCTATCAGGAGAACCGCGATTTCATATGCGACATCATCGGCGACATACTTGACCGTTACGATGTGGACGGCATACATATCGACGACTATTTCTATCCCTATCCTGCACCGGGCAAAGCCATACCCGACGACAAGAGCTACGCCAGATTCGGCAAGGGGATGAACCGAGGCGACTGGCGGCGTCACAACGTGGATCTTCTGATCGAGCAGATGCACCGCACGATCAAGGAGAAGAAACCCTGGGTGCGCTTCGGCGTCAGTCCGTTCGGAATATGGCGCAACCGCAAGAGCGACCCTCGCGGCAGCGACAGTTCCGGACTCCAGAACTATGACGACCTCTATGCCGACGTGCTTCTTTGGGCCAAAAACGGCTGGGTAGACTATCTCGCCCCACAGCTTTACTGGAATCTCGACACGAAGGCCGCTCCGAGCCGTTCGCTCGCCCGGTGGTGGAACGACAACGCCAACGGTGTCGATATATATATCGGACAGGATGTGAAACGCACCATGGATGTGGCTGATCCGGGCAACCGCGACAAAAACGAGCTCGACACTAAAGTCAGGCTTTCAAGAAGTCTTCCGAACGTGAAGGGCAACGTGTGGTGGCATGGATACTGGGTGACCGGCAACTACAAGGGGGCTGCCGACTCTCTCGCCATGAAGTATCAGAGCACGATAGCCATTCCTCCGGCCTATGGCGACAGCCGCATAAGTCCGCGCACTGTCAAGGATCTGAAGATCGAGCGCGACGGCGACAAGAGTTTCCTGACATGGAATGCGCCGGCACGCCAGGGTCATGAGGAGGAGGCGACCGATGTGGTGAAATATGTGGTCTATGAATTCTTTCAGGGGGAATCTCAGGACACCGAAGACTCCCAGACCATAGTGGCGATGACACCCTACACAAAAGTCAGCATCACAGCCGACAAGGGCGCGACCTACGCAGTCACGGCACTCGACCGGATGAACCGCGAGTCAAAACCGATTTTCATCTACAACAAGTGACCTAAAACCCGAAGCGGATATAAGGCTCCGTTCCCCAAAAATTGTTAATGCAGGGGTCGCATGCTTGAGGTGATTTTGGTCCTGCAGGCGAAGGAGCATAGCGGGCTATGTGACTGAACCAAAGGGGCAAAAGCGCCCAAGCATGCGAGTCGGGGGTAACTTCAATTCCCGACAGACATGAAGAATCATGGGATGTGCCGCTGTGGCATGCGATTATTCAAGATCACAATACGTTTGGAATTGAAATTACCTCGTACCGGCGTCTTTTCGGTAAATTTCGCCAAGTCTCATCGGTCACGATGCTCGCATCGCTCCCTCTTCAACTTGCGAAATTTCCGCGAAAATACGCCGCCCCTGCATTAACAATTTTTGGGGAACGGAGCCTAAAGACAGATCCCCTGTCAGGCAAAAGCCGGCAGGGGATCAGTTGTTTCCTACTATTTCTATTCTGAGTCCAAGCGGAACAAGAAGTTTCTCGACTGTGCGCATCGACGGGTTTGCGTAACTACCCTCGATCGCCTTGATCATGCGCACACTCACTCCCGACATGTCGGCGAGCGTCTGTTGGGTGAGACGCAATTCCTGACGTCTCAGTTTGATTTCCTGTCCGATATCCATGGCAAGTTTTTGTTACTGTTGCTTTTGTTGCTTTGTCTCATGCTTTTGCTTTTGATTCGTCTCCTTATCATATTGCACGGCAAAAATACGCATTTTCAATTATTTATGAATAGAAAATGTGTAGCAAATAACAATTATTTACAGCTTTTAATTTTATTTCACATACTACTGCAATTATACAGCAGTCACATAGGGTAATTTTGCAGCGTAGAGATCAACCTCTAACTAACTTACACCAACTAAACCTGATTATGAAAAATTCAAGAAACGCCCGCCAGCAAAGAACAGCCGACTGCATCGGTCTCGTCACTATCTTCATCATTGGCCTTACGGTCGTGGCTTTACAGCTGCGCAGTCTGCTTTAATTTCCGATGTGTAGTACTGTCGGCGTCCCGGAGGTACGCCGCTCCCGGTACGGACGCGACGGAACCGGAATCAACTGCCGGCTTTTCCGAATTTGGCGCAACGGGGGGAGTAGCACAGCGTGACGATGAAGCCGTCGGAAAGATAGGAATAGACTCTCAGCGGCACACACTCCTTGCCGATCCTAACCTCCCCGAAGAACTCTTCGGGGAGTTCTTTCGGGATATTCTCCATACCGAATTCCGCAGGATCAAACACCGGGACAGCCGGAGCAAGACGCGGCAGCCTGACAATGCGGATCTCGCTCCGGAAGTCGAGACCTTCGGCAAAAGCCGCCTTATAGGCCGCCTCCTTTACGGTCCATGCCTGGACATTGAGTGCGAGATCCTCATCAGGTATCATTGCGAGTTCTTCGGCCGACAAAAAGCGATCTCTGATGCGGAGCACCTGCGAACGGTCGGCACGTTCGGCATCTATTCCCATAGCGGCACGCTCGCTGAACGCATCGAGGCTCACCTCCGGTGTCGGCGGCAGAGTGGCTACGGCAAGAAAGCCGTCGCAGTGGGTGACGGAAATTCTTGACGTCTCTCCGTAAAGAAAGGGAGCGCCGTTGCGGAAATGCCCGATCTCACGGTATACATCCCTGCCGTTCTCACAGTAGACCTGTCTGGCCATCTCAAGCCAGACTTTCCCTTTATAATGCTCTCCGCCTGTTACCTCCTCGACCTTGATTCCGGGCACAGTCGGATGCCTCCAGTATATGAAATCCATAACCTGTTAAATGTTCCAATTTATCCGACGGCCGCAGGGATGAGCGTCACCTTGACCTTCACGATGCGGTGTTTCTCCATCTGAATCACCTGCAGCCGGAGAGGTCCGCGCTCGAATATCTCTTTGGTTGTCGGGAAGTCACCCTTGATCTCAAGAAGAAGCCCTGCAAGAGTCTCCGCGTCGCCGATCTCGCCCAAAGAGTCTTCCTCTATGTCGAGAACGCGGCAGAAATCGGCAAGAGCCATTTTCGCCTCGAAAATGTAGGTGTCGGGCGCAATCTTGCGGTATAGCCTGTCGGCCTCGTCATATTCATCGTCAATGTCGCCCACAATCTCCTCGATCACATCCTCGAGAGTCACGATGCCCTGTGTGCAGCCGTACTCGTCGATCACGATGGCTATGTGCATCTTGCGCTTGCGGAAATCCTCAAGAAGATCACCGAGCACGCGCGATTCGGGCACGAAATATGCCTCGCGTATCAGCGACTGCCATTCGGGCCGCTCGGTCTTGCCGATATATGGCAGAAGATCCTTGCTGTAAAGTATGCCGCAAATGGAGTCCTGACTTGTGTCATAGACCGGAATGCGGGAGTAACCGGAGTCAAGTATAACTCCTACCGCCTCGTCCCAGCTGTCGTGAAACTCAAGCGAAGTGACGTCAACCCTCGATATCATGATCTCGCGGGCCTCCCGCTCGCCGAAAGACAGAATGCCTTCGAGCAGTTCCTTGTCTTTTCCCTCCTGCACGTCAGAGATCTCGAGAGCCTTCTCAAGCTCGTCGGTCGATATGTTCTCCTCTTTTTTGGTAACGATGCGGTTGACGATAAACGTAGATCGGACCATGATTCTTGCCAACGGTCCGAACAGGGCATAGAGCAACGATATGCCCGGCACTGCCATCCTGACCCACTTCAAGGTGCGGCCACGCGCCACAAGCTTTGGGAATATCTCGCCGAAGAGCAGCAGCAGGAAAGTCATGAAGACAGTCTGCACAAGAAAGCTGACAAGCGATGAATTGAACCTCACCACCTGATTGATGGCAAACGTCAGCACGACGACCATCGTGATGTTCACAAGATTGTTGGCAATGAGTATCGTGGCGAGAAGCCGCTCCGGATTGCGAATCAGCCTGAAAGCCCGCGCATCTCCGGCATCTTCCGACTCCTCGAGGTCGTCGATCTCCTGCGGAGACAGGCCGAAAAACGCGATCTCGCTTCCCGACACGAACGCCGAGAGCAGCAGACAGCAGACCACGACCAGAATGAGCGACGACCATACCGCCCAGTCCGGAGGAGCGTTAAACAAAACGGAGGGGATGTCGTGTGAGAGTGATATATCAAGCGGCACAGTGGCCGGCAAAGGGTCTGTATCCAATTTCTTAGGGATGTTGATTATGATGCAAATTTAAGTCTTTTTACTCTTATATGCAAGAACAGGCGCAAAATATCGGGTGGCGCAACGCACTTTCACACCAGTTCTATGACGTCTTCGTTGACATACCACAGATACCCTTTGACATCGGTATACATGCCTGTAGCGGCGAGACGGCGCACGTATCCCGCGATCTGCCGGCGGTATTTGCCCGACCTGTCGTATTTGCCAAACTTGTAGTCAACCACCTCCGCATGACCGTCGGGATAGACAAGAATCCTGTCGGGACGGCGCGACACCTGCCCGGCCTTAAGGATGGGACGCTCGTTTATCACACGGGCCGTGCCGTCGAACCATCGTGCCACCGTGGGGCGGGCGAGCTGCCCGGCGAGGTCATCCTCGATCTGGCGTGCAAGCTGCGGAGTCATGAGTCCGGCGAGGGCGAGATGACGCACAGAGGCGTGAAGATCGGCCGGGACCTTCACACGGGCGAGCACCGCATGCTTTATGTTGCCCTCCGAACGGGGATCAAGATCCTCCACCCCATCCTCAGGCACGTCGGCGGCATTGATTATTTCCGCCACATCTCCCTGACAGTAACGAAGTTCATCACCCTGAGGCACCGACGAGAAATAATCGTCGATCAAGTCCGGCTCCTTCGCCGGAAGAGCATCGGACTGTCGTGGCCGGTTGCCTGTGGCATTCATTTCCTTGCGCCGCAGCGACTCCTCGCGCATTGCCCTGATATCCTCCACTCGCTCCCCGGCCCGGATCACAAACGGTTCCGAGTCGGATACGCGGGGAGCAAACCCCACGGTTTCTGCATCAAGGCGCGCATCAGGGGCGATGCTTTCATCTTCTGGGCGTTCGCCGAGACCTGTGAGAAAATCGGCCAGATAGCGTCCCATCTCGAAGTATTCGGCTCCTCCGTCGGAAAGGTCTTTCACCTTCTTGCCTTTTTTTGCGCGAGCAGGCTCGATCTCGGGAGCCACCCCCTTGGCCGGACAGAATATATATAATTCACGGCCCGCACGTGTGAAACCGACATATGCCGAATTAAGGCTGTCCATGCGCACCATGTCGTAATAGCCGTAAAGAAGACCGCAGTGAGACGTGGTCTCAAGCATCGATGATGTCTCGACCGGAATGTAAGGAGGCAGTTCCATTGCGGGATGCGATATCATTTCGGGTCTGACCCAACGCCATTCCTTCTTGCGGGGGCTGAGATGATCGGCCATGTTCCACTTCGCAAACGGAATTATCACACAGTCGTATTCGAGACCTTTCGACTTGTGGATCGTGAGCACCTGCACGGCATCGGTATCTTCGGGCGACGAGATGGAGGCCGAGAGCGACTTGCGCTCCCACCACTTCAGGAACGAGCCGAGATCTGTGGGATGAGAGTCGCAATATTCCAGCACAATATCCTGAAAAGCGGCGAGATAAACGGCATTCTCGCGTCTGACGTCATCCGGCACGAATCTGGCCACCACTGCCTCGACAAGAGCCGGAATGGCGAGAGACTGCAGACTGTCGAGCATGTCGGTGACAGCCCCCATGTCGGGACGCTCGGCGAGAAACGAGTCAAGCAGCTCGGCCATAGGCCGGTCCAGACGTCCCATGGAATAGAACTTGAAGCCAGACTCCATCTCAGTCCAGTTGCCGACACCCTTGCGCAGCCGCTCCTCCTCAGGATTTATCTCCGGATTGAATCCCCGCGCCATGTTCTCAAGCACTCCGAGCACAATCCTGACGGCAGGAGAGGCGGCAATCTTGAGCGACTGCTCGGAAACGAACCGAATTTCGGCAGCCGGATCCTCCGTCCGGGAATTGTATTCGACAAAAGCGCGGATTATGCTCTCCCCCTCCAATCCGGTGCCGACAAGCACGGCTATGTCGCGCTGACGATAGCCGCGCGCGCACAGTTCTGCCACCATCTCCGGCACGCGGGCGGCCACATATCCGTTGAAATCCGTCTGGTCACGCCCGGGCAGAATCACTTCCACATATCCGCCGGGGTCCTTCTTGAACGGAGTCTGGGCCACATTGGCATAAAGCGGCCCGAACATGCGGCGCCGGTCCGGTTCAAGAGCCGCCTCCCGGTCAAGACGCGACACGAGATAGCTGAAAAACGAGTTGTTGAAACGCACGATTCCCGGCAGACTCCGGTAATTGGTGTTCTCCTCCGGCCTGTCGCCGAGAGTCCTGACCGAATCGCCGAACTGCTCCGGCACGACTGTGGTGATCAGCGAGGGGTCGGCGTTACGGAAGCGGTAGATGCTCTGCTTGGCATCGCCGATTATAAGATTGTCGTTGTCGCGGCTCATGCTCTCTTCGAGCAGGGGGCGCAGGTTCTCCCACTGAAGCCGCGAGGTATCCTGAAACTCGTCGATCAGGAAATGGTCGAGATATGTGCCGAGCCGCTCATATATAAACGGCGCGTCGCTGTCGCCGATGACACTGCGGAGTATCATTGACGTCTCGCCGAGTTCGACCGAGTTGGTGTCCTGCAGATATTCGCGGCGCTTGCGCTCCACTATACTGAACAGCGCGAGATAAGGGAGATTGACAGCATAGAGCCGCCAGTGCCGGTAATCGGGACTGCTCCACTCCGCGATAAACCGAGACAATGCGGAGGCTGCTTTCTCGACCGACAGTCTTATTCGCTCCGAATTATCTCCGGCAGCCGCAAGAGCCTCCGCCATCTTGTTCTTTTCCAGATATGACGGGGCAATAAACTCCGAAAGCCGGGTGTCGGGCTCGCGCTTCCATTCACGGGCAGGAGCATCGGCAATCTTCTTGACCCGCGACACGAACTTCCCCACATCTGTGCGCGATGACGCAGTGAGCATGTCGGCGGGCAGAAGCGCACGAATGGCGCGGCATTCCTTGCGGAGAGCCATGAACGCGTCACGCACAGGAGACTCGTAACGTGCGGCAAGGTCCTCATAAAGTGCGATAAAGTCAGGATTGCCTGCGAAATAACGCTCCATCTCGTCGCGGATGAGCTTGTATTCCTCATTCTCGAGACGGTTGACGGATTTCACGAAATCTTCATACGGGTTGACGGCATTGCTGAAAGATGAGGATCCGCTGTATTGACGAGTGAATATGTTCCACTTCGCGTCTGCACGATCCATAAGCTGGCGTATCCAGTAGGGAGTGTTGCGGTCGTCTGGAGAAGCGTCGATCTCCTCAAGGGCGCCGTCTACCCCTACCTGCGACAGGAACTCCGAATCGAGTTCCACCTGATAGGTGTCGTTCAGATCCGATTCATAGGCGAAAGTGCGGAGTACAAGCTGAAAGAAAGAGTCGATTGTCGAGACCTTGAAATCGGAATAGTTTTCAAGAAGGAGAGCCAGAGCCTTGCGGCACACCGCAGCCACCCGCTCGGGCCCGACTTTGAGACCGTTGACAAAATCGTCCATATAGTCCGGGCTCTTGATTCTCGCGGTGCCGTCGGGGGCAGTCGCCCACTCCGGCTGACGCACGGCAAGCTCGAACAGTTTGTCGACTATTCGTTGCTGCATCTCGCCGGTAGCCTTGTTGGTAAAAGTCACTGCGAGTATGTGCCGGGCAGACTCGGCAAGCTCGGCGTCGGTGCGGAGCCGTCTCGGCGAGCCCTCCACGCTCACTGTAATGAGATACCAGATATATTTCTTTGCCAGCGTGTAGGTCTTTCCGGAACCCGCCGACGCCCTGTGCAAGTCAAGCATTTACAATCCTTTTATGGAGATCGTGTTATATAGATCGCGCAATCGCGCCGCCGCTCAGCGCGGGCCGACAGCCTTGTAACCGTCGGCTTTAAGAAGTTCGAGCACCTTGGCCGAGACATCGCCCTGGATCAGGATCTCGCCGCCACGGGAACTGCCTCCTGTGCCGAGGCGTTTTTTGAGCGAGGCGGCCACTGCGGCCACTTCGTCGTCGCTGACAGTGAACCCCTCGATGATCGTGGCCACCTTTCCCTTGCGGCCCTTGCGGTCGACAATGACACGAAGGGTGTCTTTCTTCCTGATTACGGTCTCCTCGCAGGGAGTTTCCTCCGCGTTGCCCTGCGGAAGATCCTCACGGAGCTGTCCGAGCATTTCCTTCCAGTCCATATGTCAGATTTTGCGTTCGAGATCGTCAAGCGATTCGGGACGATCCACAAGATCGCCCGCCGCATCATAGATAAACACCGCCGGCAAAGCGCCGAGGTTATAGTCGACGACAGTATTGGATGCCGTACCGTTGGGATCGAGCACCGTTATCCAGGGCAGGTTGGAGGCAGCCTCGCGCCATTCATACTGGCCGGGATCGAACGAGACCTGATAGAACTCGACCGCTCCCTTTTTCGACTCGTATATGCGGGCAAGCTGACGGTTGAAAGCCGGAGACTCCGGGGCGTTCATCATGGAGAAGACCACGACCACAGGCTTTCCCTTGCCGACCACATCCGAGAGCTTCACATTCTTGCCTTTCTCGTCGGGCAGATCGATATCGAGCACACGCAATTCATTGGCCCGGATGACAGTCTTCTTTCCCTGTGCGGAATTGCGTGCGCGCATGGCCTGCAGCGACACCTCCTTCACCATGCGTCCGTGCGGGTCGTCGGGTCGGTAATTATCGAACTGTGTGGCGACTGCGGCATAATATTTCGCGTCTTCGGCGTCGGCAGGGTCATAAAGCGGTTTGCCGTCAACGATCTTGGTCAGCACATAGTAGCTCACGATCGAGCCGCGGCCGTCGCGGATATACTCCGAATAGACCTTGCGCTTGAATCCGGCAAGAGCCGCCGAATCAGGGCTCTGCAGAGCGATGAGCTCCTTTTCGAAAGCGGCCATGCGCTCGGCCTGGGGAGTGCCCGAAAGCGAGAAATCGGAGCCGAAGCCTGCTGCAGAGGTGGTCAGCGTCAGATTCTCGACCGAATCGACAGGGAAATACACGAACCTGTCGCCGAGCGAGAGACGATAAACCTCGGGCGAGGCCGGCGCGTCGGCCTTGATCGAGAACTTGCCCGTGCCGCCGATCTTCACCGAATCGACAGGAATCCACCTGCCGTGGAAATCTGATTTCTCAAGCACGAGCGACTTTCCTTCGGCGCCATACACCTCGCCGTCTATCTTGAATTCGGGTCCTCCGCAAGATGAGAGAGCCAGACAAAAAACTGCCGCAGCGGCAGCCGGATATGATATTTTCATGATTGCTGAGATTAGAAAAAGCGAAAGAGCAGACCGTCACACCGGGCGACAGAAACAGGCGCGGCACACAGCCGCACAGGCCGGATCCGGCACGACACAGGCATAACCGGTCTTATTTTTTACAAATTTACGAATTAATTGCAGAATTTCTGAAAGAATTGGAATAAAATTAGTAAATTTGTGGGAATAAAAGAATATGTACGTTTCGGCATGTGCCCTCACAGGGCAGTCAGACAACATCAGCGAAGAAAAACAATAACGAATTTTTAAGATGAATCCAGTAAAGAAAACCATCGCCCTGCCCGACGGCCGTGAGATCACGATCGAGACAGGCAAGCTGGCCAAGCAGGCCGATGGAGCGGTAGAAGTGCGCATGGGCAACACCATGCTACTTGCCACCGTATGCTCGGCCCGCGAGGCCGGAGAGGGAGTTGACTTCATGCCCCTCACAGTCGAATACAAAGAGAAATACGCTTCGATCGGCCGTTATCCCGGCGGATTCCTGAAGCGCGAGGGACGCGCGAGCGACTACGAGATCCTCACGTCGCGTCTTGTGGACCGCGTGCTCCGTCCTCTCTTCCCCGATGACTATCACGCAGACACGTTCGTCAACGTGACTCTCTATTCTGCCGACGAGAACGACGCGCCCGACGCGCTTGCCGGCATCGCCGCATCAGCCGCTCTCGCATGCAGCGACATACCGTTCAACGGCCCCATCTCCGAGGTGCGTGTGGCCCGCGTCAACGGCGAGTGGGTGATCAACCCCACATTCGACCAGATCGAGGAGGCCGACATCGAGCTGATGGTCGGTGCCACCTACGACAACATCATGATGGTCGAGGGCGAGATGAACGAGGTGTCGGAAGCCGAGCTTCTTGAGGCCCTCAAAGTAGCGCATGCCGAAATAAAGAAACACTGCCAGGCCCAGCTGGAACTCATGAAAGAGGCCGGCAAAGAGGAGAAACGTACATACTGCCACGAGATCAACGACGACGAACTCCGTCAGGACGTCCACGACAAATGCTACGACAAGGCATACGCCATAGCCCGCACCGGCGCGGCCGACAAGCACTGGCGCGCCGAGCAGTTCGGCAAGATCTGCGAGGAGTATCTCGAGTCACTCCCCGAGATGACCGAGGAGCAGCTTGAGAAATACACCGCCGACCAGCGCAAGGCGATGGTGAAGCGTTACTACCATGACGTGGAGAAAGAGGCAATGCGCCGCTGCGTGCTCGACGAGGGTATCCGCCTCGACGGCCGCAAGACCACCGAGATCCGCCCGATCTGGTGCGAGATCGACTATCTGCCCGGCCCCCACGGCGCGGCGGTCTTCACCCGCGGCGAGACCCAGGCTCTTGTGACCACCACTCTCGGCACGACACTCGACGAGAAGATCATCGACGACGTGCTCAACCAGAGCAAGGAGCGCTTCCTGCTGCACTATAACTTCCCCCCCTTCTCGACAGGAGAGGCTCGCCCGCAGCGCGGCGTAGGCCGCCGCGAGATCGGCCACGGCAACCTCGCGCACCGCGCGCTCAAGCGCATGTTCCCCGACAACTTCCCCTACACCTGCCGAATCGTGTCGGACATCCTCGAATCCAACGGATCGTCTTCCATGGCCACTGTCTGCGGCGGCACTCTGTCGCTGCTTGACGCCGGCGTGCAGATGAAGCGCCCTGTGGCCGGTGTGGCAATGGGTCTCATCTCCGACAAGGGAAATGTGAAATATGCCATTCTCTCCGACATTCTCGGCGACGAGGACCATCTCGGCGACATGGACTTCAAGGTGACCGGAACGACCAAGGGTATCACCGCCACCCAGATGGACATCAAGTGCGACGGCCTCAGCTACGAGGTGCTTGAGAAAGCCCTCGACCAGGCACGCGACGGACGCCTGCACATACTCAACATCATCAACGAGACAATTCCCGCACCCCGCGAGGACTACAAGCCACACGTGCCGCGCCTGATCACAATCGAGATCCCGAAAGAGATGATCGGTGCCGTGATCGGTCCTCAGGGCAAGGTTATCCAGGGCATTCAGGAGGAGACGGGAGCCACCATCTCGATCGACGAGGATGAAAAGCTCGGCATCGGCCGCGTGGAGATAGCTTCGAAAGACAAGGCAAGCATCGACGCCGCCCTTGCGAAGATCAAGGCCATCGTGGCTCAGCCCGAGGAGGGTGAGACCTACGAGGGCACTGTCCGCTCGATTCTCGACTTCGGTGCGTTTGTGGAGTTCATGCCCGGCCGCGACGGACTTCTCCATATCAGCGAGATCTCATGGGATCGTCTCGACAGCATGGAGGCGAGCGGCCTCAAAGAGGGCGACAAGCTCACTGTCAAACTGATCGAGATCGACAAGAAGACCGGCAAATACCGCCTGTCGACCCGCGTGCTGACACCGAAGCCCGAAGGCTACGTGGAGCGCGAGGCGCGTCCGCGCCGCGAAGGCGGCGACCGCGGACCACGTCCGCGCCGTGACGGCGACCGCGGCCCGCGCAGAGAGGGAGACAGAGGTCCGCGCCGTGATGACCGCGGCCCGCGCACTTTCAAGCACAACAACAACGACTGAGAATGACAGAGCCGGCCACACCGCCGGCATGTCAGACCTGATATAAAAGCGATGCTGACCCGACAGCCGGGACAGCATCGCTTTTTGCATGGAGCTGCGGCCAAGCGCTTTTCCTAACGGACCATAACCGTGACAAGCCCCCAGATGACAAGAAGAATATTGCTGACGGCATAGGTGACCGTATACCCGATGGCCGGCAGTGAGCTTCCCAGTGTGTTCTGCACCGCGCCGAGAGCGGCGGTGCAGGTGCGGGTGCCGGCACAGCAGCCGAGCGTGATGGCAGGATTGAACCGGAACACCTTGTGGCCGAGCCAGAGACCGACAAACAGCGGCACAGTCGTGGCCATCGCTCCAGCCACGAACAGCAAGGGGCCTACAGTGCGTATGCCCGATACGAACGACGGCGCGGCCTCGATGCCGACAACGGCGATAAAGACATTGAGTCCAAGATTGTTCATTACCCACAACGCGCCCTTGGGTATATTGCCGAATGTCGGACGACGCGAACGCAGCCAGCCGAAAACGATGCCGGCTATCAGCGATCCGCCGCTTGTGCCGAAACTTACGGGCACACTGTCGACCCATATGCTGAGAGCACCGAACAGGCCGCCGATGAATATGGCAAGTCCGACAAACATGAGATCGCTTGCATTCGACGGGCGGTCAACATGTCCTATATGGGGAGCGGCCTTGTCAAGACTCCCGGCCTGACCGACGATCGTAAGCCTGTCGCCCTTGCGGAATGTGGTGTCAAGGCCGATCGCGATCGGCTCGCCGTCACGCCGCGCATCGCGGACCACAACACCGTGCATAAAACTGCGTCTCCGCAATTCCGAGATGGTTTTCCCGATAAAATCTTTTCTTGCCACCACAATGCCGACACGGGTGAGAGGATATGTGAGAAGCTGGCGGTCGTCAGTCTCTTCTCCCGTATATGCTCCGGCTCGGATCATGAATTCCATTCTGCCGCAAAGCACAATATCGTCGCCGGCATGAATCAGATCGTCGTGACGCGGGGCCGTTATCACGTCACCATGCCTGAGCCTATCGACATAGACGTCGAGGCCAAGTCGATGAAGACGAAGTTCTGTATCGCGAACTGTGCGCGGGCCGGAGAACCAGGGATCAGACACACTGTAGGCACGGTAGGCCACCTCTCGCTTCGCGCTGACCCGTGCCGGGTCGTCGTCATCCTGCCGGGTAAGCCGGTTCTCGAGTTCCGCGGTCCGGCGTTTCACCGACTCAAGACCACCGAGAAGCCGAGGGCCGAGGTTGCCGAGTATGATGACTGTGCCGAGAGTTCCGAAGATGTAGGTGACCGCATAGCAGACCGGTATTATATCGAGTTCACGGGTGAGCGCGGCTTTGGGAAGTCCGAGTTTCTGTATCGCCTCGCTCCCCACACCGAGCAGCGACGAGCATGTCTGCGATCCTGAGAAGAGCCCTACGGTCTCCCCTTTCGTGTATCCGAAAAGCCACGATATCAGAAACGTGACACCGAAGCATGTAAAACTCATGCATACGGCAAACAGAGCCTGTCGTGCCCCGGAACCCCGCAATGACTTGAAAAAGTCGGGGCCGACGTTATAGCCTATCGAAAAGAGAAAGAGCATGAAGAAGAACTGCTTGATCGGTCCGGAAACCGGTATTTCGAGCTGACCGATGAGAACGGCAACAAGCAGGACTGACGTGACACTGCCGAGCTGGAAGCACCCTATCCGTATGCGCCCGATAAGAAAACCGAGGCCTATGGTAAGGAACAGAGCGATCGGCGGGTACTCCCTCAATATGTCGACAAACCATCCAGTCATAACCCTCAAGCAAATGTTTAAGCAAGTGTTCAGATTTACATTAAGAACGAGCCACAATCACAGACAGTTCAGACAACATGCCACAAAATGAAAAGGAACGCATGCCGCGATGACATGCGTTCCTTTCTTGTCTGTATGCTAATCTTGTCGGTGTGCGGATCGGAAGTCCGGACCTGCTGTCATGCATATCCGGACACAAGCCCGTCGATGCTCTCCATATCAGGTTTCCAGACTCCCTCGGAGTCCATCTCCACAAGATCCATTATGTCGTAGATGTCGATGGAGTCCGGAAGAGTTTCGGCATCCTCCTCTTCGACAATACGTGCGGCACCGGTGGCGGTGTCGACTGCGAGCTGGGCGTCATCCCACGCTTCGGTGGCAGCCACATATTCGCTCACCGCCGCCACTACGGCTTTCTTCAGTTCTTCTGTGTTCATGACCGTCAGTTGCGGTTGCCTCCGAAGATACGGAGCAGATAGAGGAAGAGGTTGATGAAGTCAAGATAGAGATTGAGCGCTCCGATAGTGGCGAGTTTGTCGGCAAGCGAAGGCTCAAGATTGACCTGTGCGAGACGCTTTACCTGCTGGGTGTCCCACGCTGTGAGGCCGACGAATATCAGCACTCCGGCTATCGAGATGATCCATTCGAATCCGCTACTCTTGACAAAGATGTTGACCACAGAGGCTATGATCAGGCCGATAAGGGCCATGAAGAGATATGATCCGATCTTCGTGAGGTCGGTCTTGGTGAAATAACCGTAGACAGACATCGCGCCGAATGTGCCGGCGGTTATGAAGAACGTATAGACGATCGAACCTATGCGGCAGATCAGGAATATGGGTGCGAGAGAGGCTCCCATCAGCGCGGAGAAGAGGATGAAGCAGCCGATCACCGCTCCGGTCGACATCTTCTGGATCCGGGCAGGGAGAATCCACGCCATGGCGATCATGACGATGAACATTCCCCAGTAGACGATCTGGTTGCCTATGAAGAATGACAGCATGGCCGGGCTTGACGCCACTCCGAGAGCGCAGAACGCCGACACGAGAAGGCCGATGAACATGCGCACATAGACGCGCTTCATCACCGAGTTGGTCTGCTCTTTTACACTTGCCTCATTCCCGTAATAGGGAGGAGGGGTAACGTTGTGATTGTTATAGTCCATAAAATAAATATGAAGGTTGATAAGTGTTTTTAGATTCAGTATTATTTGTAAAACGTCGCGAAATGCCGCTTTGTTATGAGCGGTCTTCAATATTCCTCTTCTCCGCGGAGTCTGATCCATGTTACGAGGCGCACAGGAGTGCCCGGATCGCGTCGCCATGATGGGAGCGAGGGAGTCTGGCGGGTGCAGGCAAGCGAATGGCGTATGTTGGCCGGATCGACCCCGCTCATGACGAGACGCCGGCGATTTACGGATTCAAGATCGAGGTTGCGCTCCCCGATGATGCAGTCTGCGAAGCCGGCCTGACGGAAATCGCTGATCATCTCCGCGCTGACCTCGTAACAGCCGCCGCATACCGACGGGCCGAAGGCCGCCTGAATCAGCCCCGGGGAGGCGCCGTATGATTTCAGGACATCGACCGTCGCGGTCACAATGCCTCCGAGAGAGCCTTTCCATCCGGCATGGATGGCAGAAACGGCGCGTATGTCGGGGGCATAGAGAAGGAGCGGCACACAGTCGGCGGTGCGGACTCCTATCCTGACTCCGGGGAGGAACGAGACAAGCGCGTCGGTATCGGGGAATTCCCCGGCATCTTCTGTGGTGCGTATTACTCCGACGCAGCATGAATGGGTCTGCCGGGGCATCAGAACCGGAAACGGGAGTCCGGACGCATCCGCCCGGACTCCCGCCTCTATTCCTTCGTAACGGAAATCGATATATGTCATATCACATGCGTTCAGGCATCTCTATGCCGAGAAGTGACATGGCCGAGCGGAGTGTGCGTGCCACCACCCACGATATGAGCAGACGCTGGTTGCGGACATCGGCATCCTCCTCGCGAAGTATCGAATAGTCGTGATAGAACTGGTTGTATTCCTTGGCGAGATCGTAGGCGTAGTTGGCCACAAGCGCCGGAGAATATGTGCGGCCGGCGTCGGCCACGGCGTTGCGGAAATCGTCGATCTTGCGTATGAGCACTGCCTCCTTGTCGTTGGGGACTCCGGTGACAGGCGCGGCGGGATCGAAACCTTCGGCTTTGCGGAGCACCGAACGGATACGGGCGTAGGTGTACTGTATGAACGGGCCTGTGTTGCCGTTGAAGTCGATCGACTCCTTGGGATTGAAGAGCATGTTCTTGCGCGGGTCGACTTTGAGAAGGAAGTATTTCAACGCGCCAAGACCGACCATGCGCGAGACTTCTGCGGCCTCTTCGGGCGACATGTCGGCGAAACGCTCGGCACTCATCTCGGCTGCGGAGCCGATCATCGTGTCGATCAGGTCATCGGCGTCGACCACCGTGCCCTCGCGTGATTTCATTTTTCCTTCCGGGAGCTCGACCATGCCGTATGAGAAGTGCACGAGATCCTTGCCCCATTTGAACCCGAGCCTGTCGAGCAGAAGCGAAAGGACCTGGAAGTGATAGTTCTGCTCGTTGCCCACGACATAGACCATCTTGTCGATGGGATAGTCCTGATAGCGGAGTTTGGCGGTGCCTATGTCCTGGGTCATGTAGACCGATGTGCCGTCGGCACGCAGAAGCAGCTTGTGGTCGAGACCCTCGGCTGTAAGATCGGCCCATACGGATCCGTCTTCCTTGCGGTACATCATGCCTCCGTCGAGACCTTTGAGCACAAGATCCTTTCCTTCGAGATATGTGTCGGATTCGTAATATATCTTGTCGAACGAGACACCGAGACGACGGTATGTCTCATCGAAACCGGCGTATACCCAGGAGTTCATTTTCTCCCAGAGCGCACGCACCTCCGGATCGCCCTGCTCCCACTTGCGGAGCATCTCGCGGGCCTCTGCCATGAGGGGAGACTTCTCTTTCGCCTCCTCTTCCGAAAGGCCGTCGCGCTCCATGAGTTCCCTGACCTCATCTTTGAAATGACGGTCGAACGCCACGTAGAAGTCTCCGATCAGGTGGTCGCCCTTCTTTTCTGCGGATTCGGGAGTCACGCCGTCGCCCCACTTCTGCCATGCGAGCATCGACTTACAGATATGAATTCCGCGGTCGTTGACGATGTTGGTCTTGACAACCTTGTGACCGTTGGCCTCAAGAATGCAGGCGAGCGAGTAGCCGAGCAAGTTGTTGCGCACGTGTCCGAGGTGGAGCGGCTTGTTGGTATTGGGCGAGGAGTATTCCACCATGACAAGATCGGAATTCTCATCGGCTTTGCGCAGACCGAAATCCTGATCGGCTGCAATTGCCTGAAGAAGGTCGAGCCAGTAATTGCGGCTTACCGACAGGTTGAGAAAACCTTTGACGGCATTGAACTTCTCGACGGCCGGCACATTGGCGGCCATCCATTCGCCGATTTCATTTGCTGTGGCTTCCGGAGCCTTGCGCGACATCTTCAGCACCGGAAACACCACTACTGTCATGTCGCCCTCGAATTCCTTCTTTGTAGCCGAAGGCATAAGTGTCTGCGGATCGACATCAGCACCGTACAGGGCCTTGACCGCATCGGCGGCTCCGCGGGCTATGATATTTTCAATTGTCATCTGTATTCTATTACTTATTAGACTGCTTAAACTGCAAAATTAACAATTTTTCCGCAAAACTCCCAATTCTGACATAAGAGCGCATTCAAGCACTTACTGATTTTTGACGTCTACCTCGCCGTTCTTGAAGTTGGGAGACATGACCGTATAACTGACCTCAATGTCTGCTTTGTTCTGTGCCATTGCAGCTATCGTCACAAAACACAACGATAAGGTTATAAAAAGATGCTTCATTTCAGTAATCCGTTTCTATGTAATCTACGACTTCTTTTGGAAGATATTTTATATAGTTTATCCCTTTGTAGACTATGGTGTTGCCTCCGGTTCCACTGTTTCGTGAGGGATTGTCGAGACATTCTCTGCGCAACTGCCAGAATTCTTCGCGCTTGATTGGTTCCCATTTCTCTTTGCCATATACGCGGTATTCCGGATTATGTACCTGTTGTATGCCATCGGCCACAAAGCGGTATTGTCCTCCATCACACTCTGCCTGCAAAATAATTCCCGGCAGTCCGCATAGCTTCCACGGGCCGTCGCTCACAGGAATTTCGGGTGCGAACCATGCGGTCCATTTTCGTCCGTGGTAATCAGCGGTCGCCATGAAGCACTCGTATCCCATTACGTCCATTGTGGAGTCCGTCACATTCCATTCGATATGTGGCATCTTCTCCTCCCAACGGAATTTTGTGACACTCGCAATATCGTAGGTCAGCATCTTGTCGTCACTCCCGGATTTGGTGATGTAGAAAGACCCGTCAACCCTCGGAATCTGATCCGACTGTTTCTTTTCGTAACAAATTCTTTTGAAGGTATTGAATTTCTCAAATCCTTCGGGAGTGGATTCAATAGAGTCTATAAATTCCGTTTTCGGAGAATAGAACTTCGACCGATTCCCATCGCTAAGAAGTATATATTGGTTGGTTACATCCGGTTCTGCGCTTTTCATCGTCTGCACAGGGTGGGAATACCGATAACTAACCTCGATGTCAGCAGTCTGCGCCATTGCAGCCATCGCCGCAAAGCACATGAAGATTGATGTGAGTATCTGTTTCATAATGTTATTTGTAATCGGTTTCAAGTAGCTCAAAACCATCTTTACCACTTTCGTAATCAATTTTTTCTTGGGAATGACGAGGACCGTTGCCACCGAAGTGCATATCACTCATACCCTGAAAATTATCATATCTATATCGACAAAGTTTCAGAAACTCTCTTCGTGTTGTATTCTCATAAGAATATGGTTCATAAACTTTGGTAATAGGCAGATTGACTGATTGAATACCATTGGCTGTGAAATGATGTTGACTTGTGCTGTCAACGGCCTCTAATATTAGACCAGGCAATCCAAGCAGTTTCCATGGCCCAGTGTTCATTGGTACTTCTGGCGTGAACCACGCAGTCCAATTACGGCCATGATAGTTGGCAGTCGCCATAATACAGTCAAAACCTAATATCGTCTTTGTGGTGTCATCAACAATAGTCCATTCTCTATCCTCAATTGGTTCTGTATATTTACGGTATTCATGATAAACCATATCCCAGACTTTGAACTTGT
>CAMWRV010000033.1 GCA_947176745.1 uncultured Muribaculaceae bacterium | reverse complement strand
AGACGGGAAATGGACCACGCTCTCCGTTCCCCACCCGGAGTTCGGAAGCTACGCCCAGGCCGTAACTCCCGACGGGTCCATGATCGTCGGCATTGTCGGCATGGCAAAGATGTCGACCGATGACGCCGACGTACCGATGCAGGTTCCCGCCATATGGAACCGCAATGCCGACGGAACTTACAGCGAGTGCCAGATTCTCCCCTACCCCGACAAGGATTTCTCGGGACGCGTGCCCCAGTATGTCACAGCCTATACGGTAAGCGATGACGGAAACCTCATTGTCGGCCAGATCGTAGACTATTCGGGAAGCATGACAAGCATCATCTATTACACCCGCGACAATGCCGGCAAATGGGCATACAACACTTCGCTCAACAAGCTTTGCAACCCCGACGGGCTCGAATTCCCCGCAGATCCGGGCGAGGCTCCGGAAGCTCCGATGTGGGAAGACTACATGACCCCCGAGGAAATCGCAGCATACGACGCAGCGGTCGAGGAATGGATGACTTCGGGAGGAGATTATCCGGAGTATCCTGACTACGCTTCGGAAGCGGAGCGGGAGGCTTACAATGCCGCATATGCAGAGTGGGAAACCGCTTTTGCGGAGTGGAACACAAAGTTCATCGCTTTCAATGAAGTGCTCTACGCATGTTTCGACAAGGGTGTGCCCGTGATGATGAACAACATCTATCTCTCTTCTGACCTTAAGAGCGTTGTCTCCACCACATCCGTAACATATGAGGATCCGAATTCATGGACCGGCGTCTCTTCGGCATACTCTCCCATCACAATCAACCTTGAGACAGCAGACTACGACATCAAGCCCATAGCCAATGTTGTTGTATCGTCAATGTCTGCCGACGGCACTCTTTTCGGATGGATGCAGGATGAATACGGCTCACGTCAGGCCAGAGTCTACACTCCGGGCGCGACCGAGGCTGTCTCTCTGTATGACTATTACATGCAGTACGCTCCCGAGACTGCGGCCTGGATCAAGGAGAACATGTACCATGACACAGAGATGTACGACTGGGAGACCGGCAGCTGGGTTCCCGCTTATGACTGTGAATTCACCGGAACACCGCATGTCACTCCCGATCTTCAGGTGATCGCCACCGCTGTCGCAAACGTATGGAATGTCGACGCTCCTGTCGATATCTACAGCTACGTTCTTCCCGGCACCTATACCGGAGTCGAGGGCGTGGCCGAGGATGCCGCTGACAATCTGAAGGTCTCTGTATTCAAAGGGGGACGTATCGCCATCGAGGGTGACGCCGACACCGTGACCGTATTTGACGCAGACGGCCGCGTGATGTTCAGTGCCTCTGCAGCCGAAGTCATCGAGACAGGTCTCGCTTCGGGCGCTTACATCATCAAGGTGACCTCCGCCAACGGCGTGAAGACCGTAAAAGCCATGTTCTGATCTGACACAAGACATATAACAGAAGGGGGCGGTTCCGACGGAACCGCCCCCTTTTATATTTATATTCAGGCCGCTTACGCGTTCACCGCGCGGCAAGTCGTGTCTTACTCATCCTTCATGTTGTGGAACACGTTCTGCACGTCGTCATCCTCCTCGAACTTGTCGAGAAGTTTCTCGATTGCCTCGCGCTGCTCGGCTGTCACTTCCTTGTAGTCGGTGGGGATACGCTCGAATTCCGACGACACGATCTCCAGACCCTTGTCCTCGAGAAATTTCTGAATGTTGGAGAACTGGTCGAACGCGCCGTAGATGAGCCAGTCTTCAGCCTCGGGATCGGCCTCAAGCTCTGCCTCATAGTCCATCAGGTCGAGTTCGAACTCCTCAAGCGACGCCGCATCCGAAGGCTTCACATGGAAAACGCTCTTGTGGTCGAACAGGAACGACAGCGAACCCTGGGTGCCGAGCGAGCCGCCATGCTTGTTGAAGTAGCTGCGCACGTTGGCCACGGTGCGCTGATTGTTGTCAGTGGCGGTCTCGACTACGATTGCGATTCCGTGGGGGCCGTATCCTTCGTATACGATCTCCTTGTAGTCGCTGGCGTCTTTTTCGGTAGCTTTCTTGATGGCACGCTCCACGGTGTCTTTCGGCATGTTGGCGGCCTTGGCGTTCTGCATGAGCGCACGCAGACGCGGGTTGGTGTCAGGATCCGGACCGCCGGCCTTGGCGGCAATCGTGATCTCCTTGCCGATACGTGTGAACGTACGGCTCATATTGCCCCAACGCTTGAGCTTGCGGGCCTTGCGGTATTCAAATGCTCTTCCCATTTGTAATAACTATATCTATATGCGTATATAAAGTTGTTTCTTCTGAAATTCGCTCCGGCCGGGATCAGCGGAGCTCTGCACCGAGGTTCTTTACGGCCTTGATGATTTTTGCCATGACGGCTTCGATCTGCTTGTCGTTGAGAGTCTTCTCGTTGTCCTGCAGCTGCATCGACACGGCGTAGCTCTTCTTGCCTTCGGGGAGGTTCTTCCCTTCGTAGACGTCGAAGAGGCGCACGCTTCGGAGCAGTTTGCGCTCCGCGCCTCGGATTGCCTGCTCTATGTCGGCAAAAAGCACGCTCTTGTCGACGAGCAGCGCGAGGTCGCGTTCCACGGGCTGTGTGCGGGGAATATCGGTGAATGTCACACGATTTTTAGCCACAAGCCGATAGAGTGCGTCCCACTCGATCTCGGCATAGTACACATCCTGATCTATATCGAATCTGGCGAGTGTGGCGCGTCTTATCACACCGAGCGAGGCGATATGCTTTCCGGAACGCGACTCCATGTCGAGGCGGGCCGAGTATATCTCGTCGCTGCCCTGACTCTGGCGCACAGAGGCGGGATCGACTCCGAGACGGCGGAAGATATTTTCGACCACGGCCTTGAGGTCGTAGACGGAAGATTCGGCGGCCTTGGCATTCCATGATGCGGGAACAGCCGCGCCTGTCAGCCACAGGCCGAGCACGGGGCGCTCACTGTAGGGCGCGAGAGGACGGTCGGACGTGGATTCTTTGGCCGGGTCGCGGAAGTAGATGTTGCCGAACTCATAAAGGCGGAGATCGGCCGAACGGCGGTTGACATTGTGCGCTATCACCTCAAGACCGCCGTAAAGCAGAGTCTGGCGCATCACCGACAGGTCGCCGCTGAGGGGGTTCATAAGGGTCACGCATGACTGCAGCGGATATTTCTCCGACTCGGCGTAGTATGACTGCGACGTAAGAGAATTGTTGAGTATCTCGCAGTATCCCTGACCTGTGAGCTGTGCAGAGACAAGCTGTCGGAGATCGTAAGAGAAATCGACGTCGGTGCGCTGCGACAAAGAGACGCGGGCCTCGTCGCCGACCTCGACATTGTTGTAGCCGTATATGCGGAGAATCTCCTCGACCACGTCGCAGGGGCGTGTCACATCGACACGGTATGTGGGCACCTTAAGACGCAGCACATCGGGATCGTCTGTCGGAGTAACCTCGATATCGAGCGAGCGGAGGATTCCTGTCACAAGTTCGCGGGGAAGTTCCTTTCCGATAAGACGGAAGCAGTAGCCGAGCGAGAAATCGAATTCGGTCGGAGCGACCGGATCGGGGTATATGTCGTCAACATCTCCGCAGATCTCGCCTCCGGCGAGTTCACGGATCAGCACTGCGGCGAGTCGCGCCGCGTAGACAGTGACCGAAGGGTCGGTGCCGCGTTCGTAGCGGAACGATGCGTCGGTCGAGAGTCCGTGACGCCGCGCGGTGCGTCTTACACGCGTGGGGTTGAACCACGCGCTCTCGATAAAGACCGATTTCGTAGCTTCGGTAACGCCTGAATCCATGCCGCCGAACACGCCGGCGATGCACATCGGCTTCTCGGCGTCGCAGATCATGAGATCCGCTTCCGACAGGGTGCGCTCCACTCCGTCGAGCGTGGTGAACCGCGTTCCCTCCGGGCATGTGCGCACATGTATCTCCTCGCCGGCCACCTTGTCAAGGTCGAAGCAATGCAGGGGCTGACCGATGCCGAGGAGCACGAAGTTGGTGATATCGACTATATTGTTGATGGGGCGCTGGCCGACGCTGACGAGCAGCGACTTGAGCCATTCGGGCGATTCCCTGACCTCGACCCCGCGGATTGTCACGCCGGAGTAACGGGGGCATCCCTGACGGTCCTCGACTGTGACGCGCACTGCGCCGTCGGGGCGGTCGGAAGAGAATGCCGAAGTGTCGGGAAGCGAGATCACCGGAGCCTCCGCGCCGCTTCCGCGCATCGCCTCATCGCAGTATATCCTTGCCTTCAGGTCGCGCGCCACGCCGTAATGGCTTGCGGCGTCGACGCGGTTGGGCGTCAGCTCCACCTCAAGGCAGTAGTCGCTCTCGACGTTGAAATATTCGGCGGCGGGAGTGCCGGGCCGCACATCCTCAGAGATGACTATGATGCCATCGTGCGACGCGCCGAGTCCGAGTTCATCTTCGGCGCATATCATGCCCATCGACTCGACTCCGCGTATCTTCGACTTCTTTATCTTGATTTCCTTGTCGCCGTCGTAAAGCGTGGTGCCGACAGTGGCCACGACCACGGTCTGCCCCGCCGCCACGTTGGGGGCGCCGCACACGATCTGCTCCGGCGTCTCGCCTCCGAGATCGACGGTGGTGACATGCAGATGGTCGGAATCGGGATGATCCTCACAGGTGAGCACCTTGCCGATCACGACTCCGCGGAGTCCGCCGCGGATGCTCTCCACTTCGGTGACTGTGTCACACTCCAGGCCCTCCGATGTCAGGACGGCGGCCAACTCTTTAGGACTTAGTTCGAAACCTATATAGCGTTTAAGCCATTTATACGAGATATTCATATTGCAAAATTAGCATTTTTTACCCACGTTGACAAAATTTTTCCAACTATTCGGAGGCCATGCGCCTCTCCGCCGTATGAAATGCGGGGAAAAGGGCACCGCACACCGTTCAGACCGGGAACTCGATCCGGAATGTGGTGCCGACGCCCGGCTCGGATTCCTTGACGAAGATGCGGCCTCCGTGATAGTCCTCCACGATGCGCTTCACGAGTGTGAGCCCGAGTCCCCAGCCGCGTTTCTTGGTTGTATAGCCCGGATTGAAGACTGTCTTGAAGTTCTTGCGGGCTATGCCTTTGCCGGTGTCGCGGACCTCGATCCACACGCATGACTTGTCGGAGCCTGTGGTTATGTCGATGCAGCCTTCCCCCTGCATGGCGTCGACGGCGTTCTTGGTCAGGTTCTCCATGACCCACTCGAAGAGCGACCGCGAGAGGCGCACGCCGTGGTCGTCGTCAGAGAGATGCATGGTTATGCGCACGCGGTCGGAGATACGGCTCCGCATGTAGTCGAGCGATGTCCTTACTGTGTCGTTGAGATATTCCAGCTCCATGTCGGGCTGCGAGCCGATTTTCGAGAAGCGGTCGGCTATGGTCGAAAGCCGTTTCACATCCTTGTCGAGTTCGCAGGTCACTTCGGGCTCGACACCGGTGGCCTGCAGATATTCCACCCAGGCCATGAGCGACGAGATCGGGGTGCCGAGCTGATGGGCGGTCTCTTTCGACAGGCCGACCCACACGCGGTTCTGCTCTGCACGCTTGGTGTTGACGACCGCCATATAGAGTATCACGGCAAGGATGACCATCACGACAAGCTGAACGTAGGGATACAGGCTCAGGCTTTTGAGCAGGGTCGAGTCTTCGTAATAGATATACTGGCTTACGCCGTCGAAAAGCTCGACTTCGATGAAGTGGTTGTTTTTCTTCACCATCTCGGCCAGCGGCGTGTCGCCGCCGATGCTCTTGAGGCGCTTTGTCAGATATTCCTTGTTGCGCGGGGAGAGTTCGTCGTATACGGACTTGTCGGCATCGGTCTTGTCGGGAAGCGAATAGTTGCGAAATTCCGATATATTGAAGTCGGCGTCGCTGATCATGACGGGTATCGAGTTGTTCTGCGAGATTATGGCGAGCAGAAACTCGAAGTCGGAGTCAACGTCGGCCTTGGCGAGGCGTTCGGTGGCCCGTGCCCAGATGTCCATACGCTCGCGCTCCTGACGCGCGAGTTCCTTGACAAGATTGTTGGATATGAGCAGGAACGCGATGACCGCTATCGCCGAGACTATTATCAGCAGCAGCCTGCCTGTGCGGATCTCAATCTTCATAATCCGGCGCGTATGAATGCGGCGACGGCGTCGTCGGTATTGCATCCTATCACGATGTCGGCGGCCGCCTTGACCTCCGGCAGCGCGTTGCCTACGGCCACAGCGAGATCGGCGGCCTCCATCATGGGGAGATCGTTGATATTGTCGCCGAAGCAGACGGTCCGGTCCGCACCGGCGGCGGATGCAAGAGTCCTGACGGCCTCGGCCTTGTTGGCGCCTGCTGCAAAGGCCTCGAGTATACCCGTCTCCGGTCCGTAGATGTCATGGTAATACTGCGCTCTGACTCCGGGCAGGTCTTTTATCAGCATATATGCCTCACGGGCCACGGCGTCGGGGAGCATGGTGTAGAAAAGCACCGTCTCCGAAAGCGTGTCGGGAAGTGTGTCGGCTCCCGACGGATCGACATGAAAGCGTTTGTATGGACTGTGCAGCCGCTCCTCCATGAATGCGCGCTGCAGAGGAAGCAGGTCGCCGTTGAGATGATAGATGTCGATCATGTTGTCGGCGAGCGTGAACATGAAAGTCGATATTCCCGCCTCACGGTATATGCGCAGCAGCTCGGCAGCGGTGTCGGGAGCGAAATGTCGCACGTGACTGTAGCGGCCTGTGGCGGTGTCCCACATGGCGGCTCCTGTCATGACTATGGCCGGAAGCCGCATGTCTACCCTTTCGAGTATCGGCGCGACCGTGGCGGGAGTGCGGGCTGTGGCGACCGTAAAGAGGTGTCCTGCCGCCACGGCTTCGCCAAGCAGGGCGACAGTGCGCTCCGACAGCCTGGCGTCGGGTTGAAGCAGTGTGCCGTCAAGGTCGCTGACGTATAGTGTCTTCATTGTCTTGTCAGGTTATGGCAGGCGGACTCTGTTCCGGAGGCGTGGGGTCACGGACGGTCTTTTATCTCCGTGAATTCCACATCCGACACCTGCTCTTCGTTATATGTATGCCGCGGAGCGTCATTCTCACCCGCAATAGGGGCGGAACCGAACTCGCGGATCTCGGTGAACTCCACATCTTCGGCTACGCTTCTGAGCATGCGGGCCGCGTCCTGCCTCGGCGCTCTGTGCCGACGGGCTTGCGACTGACCGCCCGAGGCGTATCCTCCCGACGTCTTCCCGGCGGAGGCTGAGGCGGCGCGGGCGCGGCGACGTTCCTCCTTGCGCGAGGGCATGCCCATCATGCGGCGCATCATATCTTCAGCTCGCCGGGCCATGAACATACGGATCCATCTCGTCACATAGGGCGAGATCCATGGCCATAGAATCAGCAGCAGAAGCAGAATTATAAGAAAGACTCCCATATGTAAGAGCTCAAATTCAAACGATAGTTACTTATCAGTTTATTGTCTTATTCCACGCCTCTGTCAAACAGTCCGTAGAACACATATGCCACCACGAGCCACATAAGTCCGGATATTCCCATACAGAACAGAAGCACCGGAGCCGTGATGACCAGAAGCCATCTGAGCCTGTTGCCGCGCCAGCCCCATGTCTTGAACTTAAGCGAGAACAACCGCACCGGCGAGACCATCAGCAGACTCACCGCAAGCAGGGCGGCAAGCACGACATACCATTCAGCCATGAACTCCGTGCCCTGCAGGCAGAGCGACGAGTAGCCGACCCAGAAGAGGGCGTTGGCAGGTATGGGAAGTCCTATGAAAGATGTGGTCTGACGGGTGTCGATATTGAAACGCGCCAGTCTGAGCGCACCGCAGACCGGTATCAGCAACACAGCCCATGTGGTCCACTCCGGCGCGCCGGCGGCGGCGAGACTGTAATGCATCACCACGGCCGGAGCCACTCCGAAACTCACCATGTCGCACAGTGAGTCGAGTTCCTTGCCGAGTCCTGAATAGGCATGAAGCAGACGCGCCGCGAAACCGTCGAGAAAGTCAGCCACCGCAGCTATGCCTATGAAAATGTAGGCCCACATGAACGCCGGCAGGCCGCACCAGAGAGTGTCGGCTCCGCGCGAGGCGCAAAGTATCGCCATCACGCCGCCCGCAAGATTGAGGCAGGTTATGGCATTGGGGATATTTCGGGTAATCACGTTCATTTCCGGATAAGTGTGTTCAAATTATGCCGCCATTACAGCTTTGGCGGCGCAGTGCGACGGCATGAGCCGCAAGGCTCATCCGGGCTTCACTATGGCAAGCGGAGTCAGGCCGCCCCGGGTGATATCTCCGATCCTGACGAGAATCCTCGCGTCGACCGGAAGATATATGTCTACACGCGAACCGAATTTTATGAAACCGAGATGGTCGTCGATATCGGCGCGTTCGCCGGGGCAGGCATATGTGACTATTCGCCGGGCCATCGCCCCCGCTATCTGTCTAACCACAAGCCGGCGGCCATTGTTCATTGTGATGCCGACGGTGCTGCGCTCATTGTCGGTGCTGGCCTTGGGCAGATAGGCCGACAGGAAGCGTCCGCGGTGATGGGCCACGTAATCGACCGTGCCGTCGACCGGAAACCAATTGGCATGCACATTGAGCGGCGACATGAAGACCGACACCATGACGGCTTCGGAACGCAGCCATTCGTTCTCGCGCACACGCTCCACAGCCACTACCTTGCCGTCGACCGAGCTGACCACCCGGTTGCGCCGCTTGCCACGGTAATGACGCTTCGGACATCTGAAGAAGTTGAACACGAACATGTAGACAACCAGCGACACCGCCGACATGAACGCCGGGATGACGTACGGGGGCATGAAGAGCCACACCGGCACGTTGAGCGCTGCCAGCACTATGAAAAGCAGGATTAGTATGTTGGTTCCTTCGTGATGTATCTTCACAATCAATCCGCCCCGCAGGACGCCTCGTTTTTCCAATCCGCAAATATACACATTTTTCTTAATATGTGCAAAAATATGACAAATTTCAGCCGATTCAGCACCGGATTACGCTCTGACGACGGCAGGACCGAAGCGTATTATCCGAAAACTTCGGCGAGCACTGCGGGCGATTTCAGGCCTGACAGCCCCGGAAAGTGGAGCGAGTAGTAACGGAGCAGGCCGCCGAGCAGCTCGCGCCTGCGGGGCGCCGAAAATCTGAAAAGATGCGCGGTGCGGAGGTTCATGCGGGCGAGCAGGGGGAGCACCGCCGCCTCCTGCGGCGAAAGAGTGTCGCGGTGTCCGGGCGGCATGACCGACATCGTGCCGCCGCGCATGTCGAACCATGCGTCGTCGCGCCATTCCGTCAGATCAGGACGTATGCCCGCGTAACCAAGAAATTCTATGAGGAAGGCGAGGTGAAAATTGGCAAGCCCGCTTCGTCCGGCGTCAAGACGCCTTATGGACGTGACTATGAATTCCCACAGTGCGGGATCGGGGGCGGAATGTCTCAGATATGTGTTCAGAAATTCTGAAATAAAGATACCTACCGCACTTTTCACCGGATTGAAGTACAGATCTTTCCATAGTATATCACGCGAGAATTTGCCGAGAAACTGCAGTTCGCGCGTCGGATTGAAGTTTATGTCGGCAGATATGACCGACAGCGGCATAAGCGAGGCGTTGCGCATCCGGGCGGTCTTGCCAGTTCCGGCCGACGACAGAAGCGACACGCGTCCATGATGACGCGTGAACAGCGTCACTACATTGTGCCTGTCGGAATGCTTCACCACATCCGTCACGATTCCTGTTATCTTCTCTATTGCCATTTCCTGTAGGTTGGCGGGCATGAGATGCCCTGATTTACGTACGCAAAGATAACCGTCAGACCCGGATTATGCAAGAATTCCGGAACATCCGCGCCCATAGGACGCGTCTGCCCCGGAATTGCTATCCGATTCTCAGCCCCTGCGGACTCAGACGTTGTCGGCCTCCCTCTGGAAATGCTGATAGGGATGCTGGCATGCCGGACATTTGGCAGGAGGAGTAGTTCCTTCATAAATGTAGCCGCACACAAGACACTGCCACTTCACAGGCTTGTCGCTCTTCCATACGGTGTCGCTTTCGATCCGGTCAATCATCTTGTTGAAACGATCCATATGATGATTCTCAATCTCCGCGATCTCACGGAAAGTTCTGGCGATATCCTTGAAGCCTTCTTTATCGGCGATCTCGGCGGCTTTTGTGTATTGCTCCACACCTTCTGTCTTTTCCTCTTCGGCGGCGACTTTGAGATTGTCGACGGTTTTGCCTATCACACCTGCATCGACTCCTATCGGATCTGTCTTGCATCCTCCCTCGTCAAGGAGCTTAAGGAAGATCTTGGCGTGACGAAGCTCGTTTGCGGCAGTCTCGTTGAAAATGTCCGCATATTGGAAATAAGACTCTTTCTGGGCGGCCTGGGCGAAGAATGTGTAGCGCGTGTATGCACACGATTCGGCCACATACGCATCGGCAAGATTTGTCTGAGTCTTTGTGCCTACAAGACTTTTTTGTGTAGCCATAATATTAATTTTAATAAGATTAAAGGGCGCAGCGGGCATGTAGCTGACCATTTCTCCGGTCATGGATCAGGCGGCAGACATCCTTCTGCACAGGTTTAAACATATGAACGGTTCTTTTGTTTGAAGCGACATCTCAACACAGCAGGAACCGCCTCGGTCTCAACAAAATAAAAAACCTGCCTCTTTTCCCAAAGAGGCAGGCCGAAACCTTAATCTTAATTAAATACTATGAAAAACACACTGCAAATATACGGAATTTTCTGCTTATAAATTGTATGGAATTTATGCAAAACGCAAAATTTAACATTATTTAATATACGCGATCGTCGCCTCATAACTTTTACATAGTTAGACAAATAGTCAGATGACCGCGCATCAAAAATATTGCGGAATTCGCTTTGATGTTTGGATCATTTTAAATAAATTTGTTGTCGGCAGGAAATATCCACCTGTCGCGCCGCTGTCATGGAGTCACTTTATCAGTATATGTGGAAATACCGTCTTCTGGGCGACAGTCTTGCCACTGTCGGAGGCCGTGACGTAAAAGTATTGCATCCGGGAGTGCACAACCGCGACGCCGGGCCTGACTTTTCGGGAGCACGCGTCATGATAGGCGGACAGGAGTGGTGCGGCAACGTGGAGGTGCACGTCCGGGCTTCCGACTGGTTCCGTCACCGGCACGACTCAGATCCGGCATACGGCAATGTGGTTCTTCATGTAGTAGGCATAAACGACGCCGTGGTGCATGACCGGAGCGGGGGTGTCATCCCGCAGGTCGTGGCCACATTTCCGGAATCTTTCGTCAGACTCTATGCCCGTCTGTCGGAAAATATCTCGTCGGCGGCCTGCTCCGGAATGCTTGAGAGCGTGCCGCCGCTTGTCGTGGCGGACTGGACCGGCTCTCTTGCTGTGGAACGGATGCATATGAAGGCGCAAAGAGTGCTCGACACGCTCCGCCATCTCGAAGGGGACTGGGAATGGACATGCTTCGTGACGCTTGCCCGCTCGCTCGGATTCGGACTGAACGGCGACCCTCTTGAGATGCTGGCGCGTTCTCTTCCGCTACGGATACTGTCCAGGCATTCCGACGATCTCATGCAGACGGAGGCTCTTCTGTTCGGACAGGCCGGCATGCTCGACACCTCGCTGCACATATTCGACAGCTACTATCAGACTCTCTGCCGCGAATATTTCTTTCTGGCGCGCAAGTATGGTCTCCGCCCGATGCGGCGCGACCTGTGGAAATTCGCTCGTTCGCGCCCGCAGAACTTTCCCACACGCCGCATCGCTCTGCTGGCGCGCGCCCTCTATGGCGGATTCTCTCTCCTGTCGCGCCTTACGGCCGACGAATGCGGTTGCGAGCAAGCAAGAAGTCTACTCGACTGGAGTCTTGACGGCTATTGGGCAGAACATCTCGACTTCGACATGCCGGGCACGCGGCTACCCGTCTCTCTGTCGGCATCGGCAAGAGATCTCCTTCTTGTCAATTTCGTGGCTCCGCTTGTATATGCTTTCGGTGTGGCGCGGGGAAATCCAGAACAGGCGGAAAGAGGCCTCGACATGTGGCGGGAGCTGGATGCGGAAAACAATTCGTTCATACGCCGCTGGAAAGCATCGGGCATTCCGTGCCGCGACGCCATGGACTCGCAGGGGCTGCTGCAGCTTAGCAAGGAATATTGCGACCGTAACCGATGCCTGGAATGCAGGTTCGGACACTTTCTGCTGCGTGACGCGGCGGGGAAAGGCTCGCCTCTGTCGTCATGGAGCGGAAATATACGCCCTTGAACGCAATAAAATCCACTTAATGCAGAGTTATTTGTTGATAGTTTATTAACTTTGCAGAATAATTGTGCTGACGCGGCCTGCAGTCGCGTCAGGGCACGAACAATCAGTCCGGGCTTTGCCCGTCAGCAAATGAACAGCAACGAGAAAAGAAAGGGATACCGCGAAGACAGGATTCTGACATATGCCAACCGCGGAGAGGAACCGAGACCTCTTATGGATTTTATAATGGAATCGATGCGCGACGCAAAGCGCAACGATGTAAAGAAGTGGCTCCGCTACGGACACCTGGCCGTGGACGGTGCGGTCTCGACGGCGTTTGACACACCCGTAATCCCGGGCAGCGAGGTCAGTCTGAACCTGACCCGCCCCTTCCCCATGTTCAGACACCAGCGCATCGAGCTGGTCTATGAAGATGACGACGTGCTCGTGATCAACAAAGGCTACGGCATGCTTTCCGTAGGCACAAACAGCCACAAGAAGGAGGAGAACGCCTACGACATAATGCGTGCGTATGTCAAGAGTGTCGATCCGCGCAACAAGCTATGGGTCGTGCACCGTCTCGACCGGCACACGACCGGCCTGATGATGTTTGCCAAAAGCGAGCGAGCCAACGAAGTGCTGCGCCATAACTGGAACAACATAATCCTCGAACGTCTGTATGTGGCCGTGCTCGAAGGCTATCTCGAACAGGACAAGGGATTCATAAAGAGCAGACTGACCGAAAATTCACGGTTTGTGGTCTATTCTACCGACGTTCCCGGCGAAGGACGTCTCGCCGTCACCCACTATGAGGTGATCGGTCGCGGCAACGGCTACACGCTCGCACGCTTCTCTCTCGACACCGGACGCAAGAACCAGATTCGGGTGCATGCCTCCGACCTCGGGCATCCCATCGCGGGCGACCGAAAGTATGGGGCAAAGACAAGCCCTATCAACCGCCTTGCGCTGCATGCCCAGACGTTGCGGTTCGCGCATCCGGTCACCAAAAAAGACATGAATTTCGAGTCGCCGGTTCCCCGTGAATTCTCCGGGGTGATCCGCGGCCGTAAGAAATAGAATCATAATGAAACTCGACACTTCGTCATATTACCCCCGTTCACCTCTCGACGATGACGACAGCGGCCATGAGGCATACATGCCCGGTAACACCGCAGGAGCCGAAAGCCCGGAGGCCGCTACCTCTGAGGTGAATCCTGAGGCGTGTCCCCGGGAAAAACATGAGGAAAACGACAGCATCAGACAGGAAGAACCGACATCGCATGAGCCGGATCTGCCCCCGACCGAACTGGAGGCGGCGGCTACCGGACTGGCTCATCTGCTGTCGTGGGTTCTCGTGCCGCTGCTTATGCCGGTCTATGGCGTGATGCTCGCTTTCGGCCTATCGATCCTTTCTTTCACCGACTTCGGCGTAAGACTGTCGTTCACCGCGATAGTAACGGCCATAAACGTAGCCGTACCCGCCGCCATCGTCCTTCTGCTCAAGCGCGTCGGTCTTGTCGACGATCTCGGGCTGAACGGACAGAAAGAACGTTTCATTCCCTATGTGGTGAGCATCATGTGCCTTGTCGGCACAGCGCTATTCATGCATTTCAAGGGTGCCCCGGAGTGGCTGGTGATGTTCTTCTTCGGAGGAGCGGCCGCAGGCATAGTCGAGGTCATTGTCAACCGCTGGTGGAAGATCTCTGTCCATGCCGCGGGCATCGCCGGAGTCGTAGCCATGCTTCTGCGCATGACCGAAAGCGGCGACTACATGTCGGCGGCCATACAGACATGGCTCATCATAACTGTCGCCATGGCCGGTCTGCTCGGATCGGCGCGGATATGGCTCGGACGGCATACGCTCATGCAGGTGCTCGCAGGCTATGCCGTCGGATTCTGCGGTGTGTATTTCATGATGTCGTTCTAATCTGACCTGAGTTATGTTCGCATATAATTATTCCCGGCGCGTGTCGCGCCCCGTCAGTGTGGGAAAGGCTGTGATCGGAGGTAACGCTCCGGTGCTCATACAGTCCATGACAAATACATCGACCCTCGACACGGAGGCGTCGGCGGCTCAGTCGAGACTGATTGCCGACGCCGGCGGCGAGCTGGTGCGCCTCACCACCCAGGGAGTTCGCGAGGCCGCGAATCTTGCCTGCATTAAGACCGAACTGAGAAAGTCGGGATGCGATGTGCCGTTGTCGGCCGATGTGCATTTCAATCCAAAGGCAGCTTTCGAGGCCGCCCGTACGGCCGACAAGGTGAGGATCAACCCTGGCAACTTCGTCGACGCTGCCCGCACATTCCGCAAGCTGGAATTCAGCGAAGAGGAGTATGCCGCCGAGATCGACAGGATCAGACAGAGTCTTGTGCCTTTTCTTGATCTATGCCGCGAGCATGGCACTGCCGTGCGTCTCGGAGTCAACCACGGGTCGCTTTCAGACAGGATAATGAGCCGGTACGGCGACACTCCGGCCGGAATGGTGGAGTCGGTTATGGAATATCTCCGCATTGCCCGCGAGGTCGCATTCAACGATATCGTCATCTCGATCAAGGCCTCCAACACTGTCGTGATGGTCGAGACCGTCAGACTGCTCGCACGTGTCATGAAGTCGGAAAATATGGACTTTCCGCTGCATCTCGGAGTCACCGAAGCTGGTGATGCAGAGGACGGCCGCATAAAGAGTGCGGTCGGAATAGGCACGCTGCTTCACGAGGGACTCGGCGACACGATACGGGTGTCGCTCAGCGAGCCGCCTGAAAACGAGATTCCTGTGGCGATTCTGCTGCGTGACCACGTAATGCGCCGCGCCGAAGTTCCTCATATCGGTGTGCCCGAGAATGTCATGCCGGGCAAGTCGCGCGATTACGCCGACAAGTCTCTGTCTCTGCGCGAGTTCTCGATATCCGATTCGCGGCTGATAGGAAGTATGGCTGCAGAGATAGACCGGTTTGTGGCCGGCGGCGGCAGGAATCCTGTGCTGATGACAATACACTACGCGTGCGACTCTCTTGATGAACTGAGGGTGCGTGCCGGCGCCGATTTCGGGGCTTTACTCATGTCGGGCTACGGCAGCGAGATCCGTGTGGAGGATCCGGGGTTCAGTCGCAGCGAACTTGACCGCCTGGCTCTTGACATAATGCAGGCGGCGCGTCTGCGTTTCTACAAGACGGAGTTCATAGCATGTCCGAGTTGCGGAAGGACTCTTTTTGATCTGCAAAGCACGCTCAAGGAAGTCAAAGAGGCCGTGACAGCCCTCGGCATAAAGGGACTGAAGATCGGCGTCATGGGATGTATCGTGAACGGCCCCGGCGAAATGGCCGATGCGGATTACGGATATGTCGGTGCCGGCCCCGGACGCGTCAGCATCTATCGTGGCAAGCAGCTTGTGACCAAGAATATTCCGGCCTCGGAGGCACTCCCGGCGCTGCTCGACCTGATAAGGAGCGACAGAAGCACTTCCGCTCCGGAAGAGGGCACACCCGCCTGATCACCCTATCTGTAAAGGCGCGCGGTCAGTTGATCCGGCAGACCGGCGCAGATTGATTCTGCCAGATTGTTCATGCGGAGCGCATCGGCTCGTGTGACTGTCTGCGTTGTGCAGCCCGGTTCACGGGCAGATATGAGCAACAGCCGCCCCTGCGAGCAGAGTTCGAAAAGCGATCCGGAGGGTTTGAATCTTTCTCCGAATTCCGAGTTGGTAATCAGAATCACTGAGGCTCCGTCAGCTATCGCCGCATCGCGTATCTCTTTCTCCGCAGGGCTTATGAAAGGAGAAACCAGCACTCCCTGTTCGCGTATGGCTTCGTTCCAGGCCGATTTTCTCTCCGCCAGTTCCTCTTTTGTGAATTTTGAACTGATTCTCACAGCCTCCTTCACCGGATGCCTGAGCAGAAGTATATTGCCGTAGGTCATAAAAGGGCTTCGGTTCAGAAACACAGTATGTCGGGAAGAGAAAAGCTCAGGATGCAGTCTGCGTATAAGCAGTCGCCTCGGGTTATCTCTTACATATTTTATCAGCGTGTCGAGTTGGCCTTCCTTACGGACTATTCTGTCGTTGTAGCCCTCTTCGAATATCGGCTTCAGATTGTTGGCGCGAGTGCAGTTTCCAGTGAATCTTCCGATCAGTTTGCCGAGTCTGTAATCGGTCGGGCGGGTTATGAATATTACAAAATGCAGATGGTCAGGCATTATGGCATATTGGAGTATGCGGGCTTCAGGAAACTCCAGTGGCAGCTGTCTGAGCTGTCGGAAAATCAGGCTGCCTGAAGGCAGGAGCCTGACCATGGGGCGAATGGTTCTGTCGTGAGCGGCATTGACAATATCAGAGAATGGCGCGGCATATGGAGCTTTGGAGAGAGTTATCATATAAATGCAACGGCTTGAATAATCATGCGAGTTGCATCTGCGCTTCATAGACTTAGCCATAGTTACTTTTGTCAGAAAGATTTTTAAATGATTTCCGGCCTCCGTCCTTGCACGAAACAAAAGCCTGCCACAATTACAAGCCGCGGCTCTGCGAAGCCTTCCGGTTTGAGAGCACCCGGCTTTGGAAGCCTGCTGATTTGAGAGCCAGGCCGATTTTGAAAAAACCGCCGCGGAGCGAAGTGCTCGCGGCGGTTTTGTTCGGTGCAAGGGCGCAGCCCTTGAGAGTTGTCGTTGTTTGTCAGGATTACCGCTGCTCGGCGCAGTGGAACCGGAGTCGGTCAGGCCGGGCGCGGTGTCATTTCAGACTCCATTCGACACCGTTTTTGGTGTCTTTGACGTTGAAGCCGAGAGCGGCGAGTTTGTCGCGGATCAGGTCGGAAGTGGCCCAGTCTTTGCTCTGCTTGGCGTTGGCGCGTATCTCCATCAGCAGATCGACTGCTCCTTCATAGGGTGTCAGATCCGCCCCCGAGTCAGCATTGCCGAGACGGATGCCGAGTATCTTGCCGAGTATCTCGTCAAAAACTTCCCTGAGCCTCTCGATATCTGCCTGCGACAGACTGATGTTGCCGTCGGCTGCCGAGTTGATGAACTTCGCGGCCTCGAAAAGGTGTGCAATCGCCACCGGAGTGTTCAGATCGTCATCAAGCGCTTCCTGACACATCTTCATGAAATCGGGAATCTCGACTGTCGACTTGTCGGCGGCAGTGAGAGCATCGAGTCGCGCATAGGCCTCCTGCATCTTCTGCAAGGCCTTTTCCGCCGCCTGCAGGGCCGCATTGGAGAAGTCGACCGTGCTGCGGTATTGTGCCTGCAGAATGAAGAACCGTATCACCATCGGCGCATAGGGCTGTTCGAGAAGCGGATGGTCACCGCTGAAGAACTGGCCGAGCGTTATGAAGTTGTTGTAGCTCTTGCCCATCTTCTTGCCCGCGATGGTGATCATGTTGTTGTGCATCCAGTATCTCACCGCGTCATGTCCCTGGGCCGCCACACTCTGCGCGATCTCGCATTCATGGTGGGGGAACATCAGGTCCATGCCGCCGCCGTGTATGTCGAATGTGTCGCCGAGATACTTGCGTCCCATCGTCGAGCATTCGAGGTGCCACCCGGGGAAGCCTTCGCTCCATGGCGAGGGCCAGTGCATGATATGCTCGGGAGCCGCCTTTTTCCACAATGCGAAATCGAGCGGATTGCGTTTCTCCTGCTGGCCGTCGAGCTCGCGGGTGTTGTTCTGAAGGTCCTCGATGTTGCGACCCGACAGCTTGCCGTATCTGTGATCGGCGTTGTATCTGGTCACATCAAAATACACGGATCCGCAGCTTTCGTAGGCGTATCCGGCTTCAAGAATCTTCTTGATATACTCTATCTGCTCGATGATATGGCCCGAGGCATGAGGCTCGATCGACGGTGGAAGCACGTTGAGCGCCTCCATGTCGTGATGGTAGCGGTTGAGGAAATACTGCACCACCTCCATCGGCTCAAGCTGCTCAAGGCGTGCCTTTTTGGCAATCTTGTCCTCTCCCTCGTCGGCGTCATGCTCAAGATGCCCGACATCGGTGATGTTGCGGACATAGCGCACCTTGTAACCGAGCCACTGAAGGTAGCGGAACAGCACGTCGAACGTGATGGCAGGCCTGGCGTGGCCGAGATGCGCGTCGCCGTAGACAGTGGGGCCACACACATACATGCCGACATGACCCTCCTGAAGAGGATGAAACGGCTGCCTGGTGCGTGTCAGCGTGTTGTACAGCGAGAGTGAATGCTTTTTCATGAGTTTTCTCAGTTGTTGCCGATCTTGCCGTTGCGGGGAGAGATCTCGCCGAACTGGGCCTCATACTTCTTCACATTGTCAGTGAGGGCGAAGAGGAGCTTCTTGGCGTTCTCGGGGCTCATGATCACACGGCTTACGACCGGAGCCTGGGGCATGCCGGGAGCTGCGAAGATGAAGTCGATCAGGAATTCGCTGCCGCTGTGGCCGATCATGGCGAGGTTTGTATATTTGCCGTCTGCAAGTTCGGGACGGAGCTGGATCTGAAGCTGGTTCTGGTTTTCTTTATTTTCCATTTTGAATTAGAGTTTTACAGAGTATATGGCAATCAGTCTAATACTCTTAGGGTTGATTGTTATGCGGCTGAAGCCGCCTGTTTGTCTTTTCCGATTGCGAAGATAACGAAAATTCCTGTATTTCGCAAATCCGTTCAGGCAGCCTGTTCATTGCGGGGTGTACTGGTACGCTCCGAGCGAGGGGGCACCGTAGCCGAGGCGGTCGGCGCCGTCCATGTCGTACATCACTTCGGGTGTGACAAGAGCGGGGTCTCCCGCAGACCTGACGGGGGAATCCTCCTGCAGGCGGTAATTGAAGACATAGTCCTGCCGCACCGTGCGGAACAACGGATCCGTATCCCACAGGCAGTTGATGAAGTTGTCGTCGTCCGAACCCTCCGAGCCGAGCGAGACATAGCGGAACATCACATCCGATCCGGTCAGATCGCCGATGTTGAGATCTGCCATCAGGCCGTAGATTATCGAATTGGAGAACCTCGCCCTCATCAGCGGAGCGCCGTTTTCGTCGATATCTTCGGGAAGAACGTGCAGAAGCTCAAGGAGCGGGCCCGAGATGGAATACAGATGATTGTTGGCGATCGTACACTGCAGGAACTCGTGGTCTCCCCCCGCAAGGCTCACCACCGAGCCTCCGGCTTCGGAGAAACAGCAGCCATATGCGTTGACCTTCGAATAGCGCGATGTGAGCACATTGCCCGAGGAGTTGTGAAGCCATGAGTTCAGGAGCGTGAGCCTGGTCTGCGAGATGTCGGCGCAGGAGTCTACCGTAAGACCGGTCAGAGTGCTGCGCATGTCGACATATTCGATTCGGTTGCCGTAAGAGCCGTCGGCGATACGCACCCCTTTCCACTGGCCGGGGAGAATGTCGTATTTCACATCGGGCAGCACATTGTCGAGACGGTCGCCCCGCATGTCGATCATCTTCCCAGGCTGTCCGACAGCCTCTATACGCCCCTCGACCACGAGCGACGCCCCGTCGTGGAATAGCAGCTGCGCTCCGGGATCGACTGTCAGCGTGACCCCCTTGCCGACCGTCAGCGAGTCGAAAACGACATAGGGACGGTCAGCCGTCAGACGGGTGTCGGACGTGAGACGCACATTGCGCAGTCGAGTCACGTTCTGGCCGTATGCCTCGACCCGCACGGTCTGGGTCACTCCGTTGGTCACGAATTCAAGGTCGTCGGCCACAAGACCCGGTGACGCTCCCTGAGTCTCCGGTATAAAGCACTCGATAAAGACATAGATCGAGTCGCGTCCGCGGATCTCGACGTCATGGAACTCCACACCGCTCACGCCATCGACGTTGAAGCGGAATTTAGTATCCGGATCACGAAACTTTATCGAACTTATCTCCAGACCTTTCGAGGCCCGGTTGAATACTATCAGCCGCGCCGTCGGGGTGCCGAGATCCGTAAAGACCGTGTCGAAATCGACAGTGTCGCGCGAGAAAGAAAGCACGTCGGAAGATGAAGTGGTCATGGCGTCGTCGATACACGAAACCATGCCGGTGCAAGCCATGATTAAACTTATAAGCCCCGCAAGGGTCAATAAGAAGTAGCGCATTTGTCTCATAACTGAAAAAACGCTCGTGAGACCGTTTTTATTTTTGCCACCATTGAGACGGTTTTTTATTTTTGCAAAATGAAATACATGCTAATTGCCGGCGAGGCATCCGGCGATCTACATGCCTCCCAACTGATAAAGTGGATCAAGGAATTCGACCCGGAGGCCGACTTCCGCTTCTTCGGCGGCGATCTGATGGCCGCCGAGGCCCGGCGCAAACCCGACCTGCACTATGACATGATGAATGTCATGGGCTTCAGCGAGGTGCTTCGCCGCCTCCCCGTCATACTCTCCAACATGCGACGCGCCAGAGCATTGCTGCGCGAATACCGGCCCGACGCGCTCATACTTGTAGACTATCCCGGCTTCAATCTGAAGATGGCCCGCTACGCACACGGCCTCGGTGTGCCGGTGCACTATTTCATCTCCCCCAAGGTCTGGGCCTGGAAGGAATACCGCGTGAAGTCGATCAAAAAATATGTAGACCGCATGTATTCGATCCTGCCGTTCGAGGTGGCGTTCTACAAGAAACATGGCTACAACGTCACGTTTGTCGGCAATCCGTCGGTGCAGGAAGTGGCGCACTACATGGGGCATCTTCCGCCGAAGAAGCATTTTGTGGAGCGGCAGGATCTCGACGGCGAACGACCTGTCATAGCGCTGCTCCCCGGCTCGCGCCGCGGAGAGATACGCAACAACCTTCCGCTGATGATAGAGGCGGCGAAGAGATTCCCGGAGTTCCAGTATGTGGTCGGGGCAGCTCCGGCAATCGGCGAGAAATTCTACCGCGAAGTGGCGCAGGATCCGGGTCTGAAGCTTGTGTTCGGCTGCACGCCTACGCTGCTCAAATACTCGCAGGCGGCCATCGTGACATCGGGCACCGCCACACTCGAGACAGCCCTGATAGGCACGCCACAGGTGGTGGTCTACCGCGCCAACGGCATGGCTATCTCATACAAGATCATGGAGAAACTGCTCAAGGTGAAATACGTCTCGCTGCCCAACCTGATAGCCGGCAACGAGATCGTGCCAGAGCTGCTTGTGCACAAATGCACCGCCGACTCGATAGCCCGCGAGCTCTCGCCTCTTCTTCAGCCCTCTCCCCGACGCGACTTCCAGCTCCAGGGCTACCGCACCATGCAGCGGCGTCTCGGCAACTATGTGGCCGCCGAATATGCCGCCGAACTGATAGTGGATTCCCTCAGGGAGAAATGAGCTGAGGGCCACGGAACTGCCCGGCGCCTCCCACTCCCGCTGTGTCTGAACATTATCGCTCCTGCAGACGTTGCATAGTACACATAATATAAACGTCAGAGTTATGGAAAAGACACACAAAGACCGGGCCGACGCACCGGTGGCGAGCCTTTTGTGCGGCCGGCAGATATCTTCAGGACAGAAAGCGGGGATCTGGACAGGCATAATCCTGACCCTCTGCGCCATAGCCATATTCATATGGCTTATCGTAAAGGCCGCGGCCGCGGGAGACCCGAGAGGAATAGTGATGATGTCGTCGTTCATACTGTTTGCCGTCGGATTCCTTTATTTCTTTCTCGCCCGCATCAACAATCCCAAACGGGCATGGATGGTGCTATATGTCACAATCCCGATAGCGGTGGCGGCATTCGTGCTGAGTCTCTACATCTAAGACCCTGCGCTTCAACGCACACCACTGAGCGACAGACAGATCGATCCATGAAAACCCGAGGCGGCCCCGCGTGTGACCCACGCCCGGCCGCCTCTCCCGATTTTTTAACATTCTCTTTAACATTCAGGGTCTAATATTGCACATAAGGGTTGCGTTTATAGTTTACATCACACAAGAATAATCCATAGTAGTCCGGAAGGCCACGACCCATGCCGCCGGGCCGACCACCTGAGCGACAATAACCGGGAGACACCCGGGCGACGATATTGCGGATCGAGCATCCGCGGCTGACGCCACCCCTGTTATTACATGCTGAAAACATCACGGCAGCGACACCTCACAAGGTGCCGCCGCTGAAACGAACACTTTTTCATGACTTAGATATGTTTCAACCGAACCTTGGTCCGATACCGCCGGCATCTGGATGGAATCAATGGGGAACCTATTGGCTCTCACACAGTCAGGCAAAGAACACAAATGTCTAAATTTTGGGTTATATACATTAGTAATTTCTATCGTCCGCCCCGCGACGCACAGGGCCAGAATGCCCTGCGTCAGGCGGAAAAATCCGGTCGTCGAGAGACGCCCGGATTTTTTATCTTATTTTTATTGACATTTTGGATTACGTTTGCTAATTTTGTGACTGTTAAGACGTACATATGACCGAATACACAATGTTGCCTCCCGATCAGGAGGAACGTATGGTCGAGACCGAGTTCAAGGCACTTCTCTCGGCATATCTCGCCAGCAACCACCGCAAGAAAGTGGAGATCATCGAGCGCGCATACCGCTTCGCCAAGGCCGCCCACAAGGGTGCACGGCGCAGAAGCGGAGAGCCTTACATTCTCCATCCGATCGCCGTGGCCCGAATCGTCATATCCGAGCTCGGACTCGGCTCGACGTCGATCTGCGCCGCGCTGCTTCACGACGTGGTGGAAGACACCGAATTCACCCGCGACGACATAGAGGCGAACTTCGGGGCGAAGATAGCAGACATAGTCGAGGGGCTGACAAAGATCTCGGGCGGCATATTCGGCACGCACGCCTCGCTGCAGGCCCAGAACTTCCGCAAGCTCCTCCTCTCTATGTCGACCGACATCAGGGTGGTGCTCATAAAGATGGCCGACCGTCTCCACAACATGCGCACCCTGGGCAGCATGCGCCCGGAGAAGCAGTTCAAGATCGCCGGCGAGACCCTTTATGTCTATGCCCCTCTCGCCCATCGTCTCGGACTCTTCAAGATAAAGACCGAACTCGAGGATCTGGCTTTCCGCTACGAACACCCTCAGAAATATGCCGACATAATGGCGAAGATCAGCGAAAGCGAGTCGCACCGCCACGAGATCGTCGAGCAGTTTGTCGCACCGGTCCGCGAGCGTCTCGACGCCGCGGGGTTCAAGTATGAGATCAAGGCCCGCGTCAAAAGCGCATACTCCATATTCTGCAAGATGGAGGCCAAGAAGATACCGTTCGAGGAGATCTACGACATATATGCGGTGCGCGTCATTTTCGACAATGACGACGACGAGAAGGAGCGCGTCAGATGCTGGGAGATATACACTTTCTTCTCCGACGGGCACAAGGTGCACCCCGACCGGCTTCGCGACTGGACATCCGTGCCGAAGGCCAACGGATATCGCGCGCTGCATCTCACGGCCATGGGTCCTGACGGCAAATGGATAGAAGTGCAGATCCGCTCGCGCAAAATGGACGAGATCGCCGAGCTCGGCTATGCCGCCCACTGGAAATACAAGACCGGAATTACCGACGACGACACAGAGCTCGACAAGTGGATGAACACCATCAAGGACATTCTGGCCAACCCCGAACCCGACGCCATCGATTTCCTCGACACGATCAAGCTCAACCTCTTCTCATCTGAGATCTATGTCTTCACACCCAAGGGAGACCTGCTGACACTGCCGCAGGGCGCCACCGTGCTTGACATGGCTTTCGAGATACACTCCGAACTGGGCACTCACTGCATAGCCGGCAAGATCGCCCACAGGCTCGTGCCCATCTCCCACCGCCTCGGCTCGGGAGACCAGGTCGAGATCATAACCTCCGACTCGCAGACCCCGAAAAGGGAGTGGCTCGACTTCTGCCACACGGCCAAAGCGAAGAACCGGCTCCGCACGCTGCTGCGCCGCGACCCGGCGGCTCTCGGCCAGCATGGCAGGCAGTTGTTCGGCGAGCTGCTGGCCCGCGAGGGCATCATGCCCGAAGACGTCTTGATGGACCGGCTGCTCGACATCTTCAGTCTGCCCGACGAAGAGGAGCTCTATGTCATGCTCGCCCGCGACGAGATAAGCCTCTCGCCCGACCAGCTGAAGGCCGCCGACCGCAAGCGCGCCTCGATGCTCCGCAAGATGCTCCGCAATCCGTTCGCCTCGCGCAAATCATCCGACCGCGAGCAATCAGATTCCCCCTTCCCGGCTCCGGCTGTTCCGGTCGACCGCAGCAAGGTCTATGTGCTGCATCCCGACGAGAGCCGCCCCAATTATCTGCTCGACGACTGCTGCTCCCCTATACCGGGCGACGACGTGCTCGGCTTTGTCGACAACGATGAGCATGTCGTGGTCCACAAGGTCAGCTGCCCGAAGGCCATGATGCTCAAGAGTGGCTACGGATCGCGGCTCGTCGCCACCGAATGGGGAGGCACCGCCGACAAGTTCATGGCAAAAATTCAACTTGAAGGCATCGACCGTCTCGGCATTCTCGAAGACATTACGGCTGCCCTGTCGAAAAAACTCGGCGTCGACATACGCAGCCTCGCGATCGACGCCGAAAACGGAGTGTTCAAATGCCGAATATCGATCAGAATCGACACGACCTCTACTCTCGCCCTCATAATCAGTTCCCTAAAAGCAATCAAGGGCGTAAAGATCGCCCGGCGAATCTCATGAAATCAAATCTCAGACCGATATTCATAAATCTCGGGCTTGTGGCGGCAGCCATAACTCTCATTCTGCTGCTACTGCCTCACGACGACCGACAGTCGTACAACTACGAGCTCAACCAGCCGTGGCGATACCAGCTGCTCACTGCCGACTTCGACATGCCGATCCTTCGCGACTCGGCATCGGCCAGACAGATGCGCGACAGCATAGACCGCGCTTTCGTGCCGTTTGTGCGCCGTGACGCTTCGGTCAGCCAGACCAACATCGAACGGTTCCGCAAGGCGATCGCATCGAAGCTTCCGGCTGCGCGCGCCGCCCGGCTCACCGAACTGCTCACCCGGGCTTACAGCTACGGAATTGTCGACCCGAAGGTCTACGACCTGATTCACGGCGGCGCGCACGGACACCTGAGGGTGGCCGATGTGGAAAACGGAGCCAACGCTGTCCAGACAATCGATGCCCGCGAGATGCTTTCGCCGCCCAAGGCGTTCCAGTATATAGATTCGGTCTATCATTCCGGCATGTCGGGGCCGCAGGCCTCGGAAACTCTCGACAACGAGGTGGCGCATATGCTCGGAGCCGTACTGATCCCGAATATCGTCATAGACTCGGTGGCCGACAAAAAATTTCGCGGCCAGGAATATCTGTCAGTCAACGCCGCGCTCGGTGTCATCAAGAAAGGCCAGCGCATCGTGGACCGCGGAGAGATCGTCACCCCGCAGATATTCACGAATCTCAACACATACATGGAGATTGCCGACCGAAATCATCATGAAGACAACAAGACTTCATATTTCCTCGTCGGGCAGGCCATGTATCTTCTCCTTTGCTTCATCGCCCTTTACGCGTTTCTGCGCATCTTCAGAAGCCGGTTTCTGAGTTCACCCAAGAACATGGTGTTTCTCATATCGTTCATCACAGCCTTCGTCATCTTCGCAATCCTCATGTTCGAATATGTCGGCAACGGCATCTACTTCGTGCCGTTCGCGGCGATTCCGCTTGTGATTCTCGTCTTCTTCGATTCGCGCACCGCAATATTCTCGCTGCTTGTAAGCGTGATGATATCGGCACTTGTGGCAGTCTTCCCGTTCCAGTTCATTTTCATGGAACTTACCGCCGGTCTGAGCGCGGCATTCTCCATAAAAACGCTCGAACGGAGGTCGCAGCTGCTGCTGACGGCTCTTTACACATTCTGCGGCTATGTGCTGTCATATGTCATATCAAGCCTTGTCACAGACGGAACTCTCGCGGCTTTCGACTGGCATATAATCGGAGCTTTCGCCATAAACGCCGTGGTGCTCTCGTTCGCATATTTCCTCATTCTCATCATAGAGAAAATCTACGGATTCACCTCAACTGTGACCCTTGTCGAGCTTTCCGACATCAACAACCCGCTGCTTCGCCGTCTCGCCGAGGAGGCTCCCGGCACTTTCCAGCACTCCATGCAGGTCTCGACTCTCGCCGCCGAGGCTGCCCGCGCCATAGGCGCCAACACACAGCTTGTCCGCACCGGTGCTCTTTACCACGACATCGGCAAACTCGACGGCCCCATCTTCTTCACCGAAAACCAGCATGGCGTCAACCCTCACACAGGACTCAACCCGGAGACAAGCGCACACAAGATCATATCGCATGTCACATCGGGTCTGAGCATCGCCCAGCGAGAGAAACTGCCGGAAGTGATCCGCATGTTCATATCCGAGCACCACGGCCGCTCCGTGGCCCGCTTCTTCTACAATACAGCTGTCAACGAAAATCCCGAAGGAACCGTTGACCGCTCGAAATTCACATACCCGGGACCGAACCCGCAGAGCCGCGAGACCGCCATTCTCATGATGGCAGACTCGGTGGAGGCTGCTTCAAGAAGTCTGCCCGAATACACTCCCGACGCAATAGGCGCGCTTGTCGACAAGATCATCGACGGACAGGAGAAGGAGGGCCTTTTCAACGAGTCTCCGATATCTTTCCGCGACATACTGACAATAAAGAATACGTTCAAGAAGCGGCTATCCACTATCTATCACTCGCGCGTGGCTTATCCCGAACTGAGAAATGCAGGCATCACCCAGACCATGCGCTGAGAGTCTGAAAATATTTTTGACATCTCAGACGTTTAAAAATAAAGCTTCGCGTATATGACCGTTTTTCTGATAATATTGTGCATCCTTCTGTGGGCCGGGTCGCTCTTCTGCCTGTACGGACGGCAGACAGCCGCTCCGGCGCTCTCATTTCTGGCTCTGCTCCTGCTTTCGTTCGTATCGGAAAACGGTTTCCCTCTTCTGCCGCTCAACTCCACCATCCTGACCGGATGGCTCTGCATGACTCTCGTGGTGACATTCGCCACCGCCATGCAGCCCGAGGCAGTGCGGCGGCAGACTCGCGGCATGACTTTCATCATCGGCGGCGGAATAACCGGACTCGCGCTCGGGCTGCTCGGTTTCTCCGTCTCATCAGGGCTTCCGATGCGCTATGCCGTGATGGTTCTTGCCGTCGCCGCAGGAATCCTGCTCGGATTCCTGCTATATACCAACACTCCCGACGGACGTCCTGTGCGTCCCGGCTCAGGCAATTTCTTCAAATACCTGCTCGCCAAGGGTTTCCCGGCTGCCATATCGCTTATGATGGCAGGTGTGGCTCTTGTGCTCCTGATTGCAGTCAAAAACGTCAACGGTCTATGAAATCAAGTTCACTCCGCATAATCGTTATTCTTGTCGCAGCCATACTGACTTCGGCATCACCTATCGTGTCTTTCGCCGCTCCGGCTCAGACTTCGGCCCAGGCCTCGCGCACCGCCTCGTCCGCCCGGAAAAAGACAACGGCGAAGAAAAAGACAACCACAAAGAAGAAGACCGCAACCAAAACCACTGCCGCAAAAAAGAAATCCACCGCCGCAAAGACCTCGGCATCGAGCTCCCGAAGCACAGCCGCACAGAAGAGTGCTGCTCCCGTTCAGAATGAAGCCGCCGCTTCCGCTCTGTCCACGGTTGGCTCTGCCGCAAAAACCGACAGCAAACGCAAGATAGTCGTCGAGAAACCCGACCTTGACGAGATACGCCGCGTCACTCTCGATCCGTCGAGCAAGTTCTATTTTCCGAAGCTCAAAAAGAAATATGAGGTCAACGACACCACGATGACTCCCGAAGAGTTCCGCAATTTCTATCTCGGCTACATGTTTCAGGAAGACTTCGACCCCTATCGTGTCTCCCCCTATTCGAGCATGACCGACGCCCTGCGCAGCAAACCTTCGCACACCAAGGAGGAGATCGACACCATCACGAAATACGCCCAGCTCGCTCTGGAAGACAATCCCTTCGATCTTCGCCAGATGTCATTTCTTGTGCACGTGCTCAAGGAAAAGCGCAAAGACATGCGCGCCAAGATATGGGAATACCGCCTCGAACACCTGCTGGGTGCCATAAAGAGCACCGGAACCGGCGATTCGGTCGAGAATGCGTGGTATGTCATGTATCCGGAACATGAATACGACATGGTGCAGCTTCTCGGCTACGAGGCCACCGACGCACAGTATATCGAACCGGGCTACGATTATCTGACCGTCCGCCCCGACGAGTCCGACACACGCAAGCGCGACAAGTCGGCCAAAGGATTCTACTTCAACGTCATCGTGCCGCAGCAGCAGTACGAACTGAAGCATCCCGAAGACATTCACGCCGCCACCGACGGAAGCCTGATGCCCGATCCGGAGGCTCCCCTCCATGAGGAGACCGACCCTGACGACATTCCCGCCGAATGACGATTCTTCTCTCTCTCCCTCAAAACTGAATAATAAAGACTCAATAACCCAAATAACCCTTTTACACAATATGGAAAAGAAAGTCGGACCCGGCATGTATGTCGAGTACTCCTATAAACTTTTTGACGACGCCGACGGCTCACTGCTGTTCGAAACTCCCGAACGCCATCCCGACGTGATGGTCTACGGTGTCTCTCACGAGGTTGTTCCCGGTCTTATCGCGGCCATGCAGGATCTGAAGGCCGGCGACAGATTCGGCGTGACTCTTCCCCCCGCGGCCGCTTTCGGCGAGCGCCATCCCGAGGATGTAATGGAACTTGACCGCTCCATTTTCACTCGCGACGGCGAACTTGCCGAGGAGGTGAAGGTAGGGGCAGTCCTTCCGATGATGACTGCCGAGGGATACCGAATCGCAGGCACAGTGCTTGAGATCGGCGACAAGGTGAAGATGGACTTCAATCATCCGTTCGCCGGCAAGACTGTCCGCTATGACGGCAAGGTCGAGACCGTCCGCGAAGCCACTCCCGAGGAACTGACTCCGGCGCAGGGATGCGGAGGCGGTTGCGGAGGATGCAGCGGTGGCTCCTGCGGCGACAACGAGGGAGAAAGCTCCTGCGGTTGCGGAGGATGCCACTGATGACAGGATATGACAGGAGGGGACGGATCGCTGATCCGTCCCCTCCTGTCAGTATGATTTGATCCGCGTTACTTGCGGAAAGAAGTGTAGCGCATTCCGGCCGCTGTGGTGTGCAGGTTGGCCATCTTTATGGCCGCCACCGCCGCCTCGGCACCCTTGTTGCCGAGAACCCCGCCGGCGCGGTCGAGAGCCTGCTGCTGGTTGTCGACAGTCAGCACTCCGAAAATCACGGGTGCCTTGCCGAGAGCGTTGAGCCGCGCTGTACCCTCCGACACTATGTCGCACACATAGTCGAAATGCGGAGTGTCGCCGCGTATCACGCAGCCGATTATGATCACAGCCTTCACGTCGGGCATATAGTTGAGAGCCATTGCCGCAGCATTGACAAGCTCGACTGTGCCCGGCACGCTCTGGCAGAAAAGGGAATCTTCGCCCACACCCGCCTTACGCATCACGTCGAGTGCCCCGTCGCGCAGGGCGTCGGTCACCGCCGGATTCCATTCGGCGGTGAATATGGCGCATTTGAATTCTCCCGGGTCCATGAGACGCGGAATCTCCAGCACGGCGCCGTCAGTATTGAGTATCGTCGACATCCTCTTTGGTTTCTTCCTGTTCCTCTTTCCTGCCCTTGCGCAGTTTTGATTTCGCTGTTCGCTGCACCTTCTCAAGGAAAGTGCGCCACATCGGCTCATGAGCCACATCGGCGTCTATCTTCGCGATCATGCCCAGAATCTCCTGTTCGAGTTCGAGAGTCTCAAGCGACACGGCATGCGGAAGCACTGCAGTGAGCAGACGCTTGGCGCGGGCGGCCTCGTTGCGGCTGTGCATCATGACACGAGCCATGTCGACAGTCATGCGGACTTCGCGGCGGCCGACACGTCCGCTTCGTTTCTTTGCGAGCTTTATAGCCTCCATATAGAACCGGACCGCACCACGGTAGTCGCCTGTCTGAGCCATCATCTCCGCCCCTTTGCGCAGCGACTCCACAAGCTTGTCGGTGGCGGCGGCCACTCCGGCGTTGACCTTCTCGTATAGCACCCCGGTGTTGATCTGCTGCTTGGCCAGGAGCTCGAGTGTCTTCTTGCGCGAGCGGAGTATCCGGGTCGAAAGCTCCATGGCAAGCACATGGAACGCACCGAAGCGCTCCGGATCATCCTTCAGCAACTGTTCGAGCACTTTGAAGAGCATCTCGAGTTCTTTCTCGCTCTGGCGATAGTCCTTGAGCGCGAAGTGTATCTCCGAGAGATCAAAAAGCAACACGGCGAGAAACGCCCGGAACTCCCGGTTGGCATAATCGGGAAAATCGCGCAGCCTGCGCAGCGCGTCGACTACGCGCCCGAGCGCGTCGTCATATTTCTCTTCGGCAAAGAGTGCGGCGCCTTCTGCTCTGATTGCGGCGGCATCCTCCATGACCGCGGCGGCTTCTTCTCCGTCGGGAAGATCCTTTGGTCTGAGGGGAATCTCCTTTATAGTCATAACAATTATATTTTATCCTGACAATTTATATTTTATCCTGACAATCAAGCATCTGTCACTGACGCGACTTGACACCGAGGTAGCCTCCGTGATGACGCTTGGCATATTCCGCCTTTGTGAAGCCTATAGCCTTCATTGTGGCCACCACAAGCACATCGCCCATCACCGTCATCATGGTGGTCGAGGTAGTGGGGGTCAGACCCAACGGGCATACCTCCGGGCTTCCGCCTGTGAGCAGAGCCACGGTTCCTGACTTGGCGAGCATGCTCCCGCCGTCTCCGGTTATAACAATGATCGGAATCGAGGGGTTCAGATTTCTCGCAAGATCCACAAGCTCCACGATCTCGCGTGTCTTGCCGCTGTTGCTGAGAAGGAGAAGTATGTCGTTCTTCTGGATAATGCCCAGGTCGCCGTGCTGCGCCTCCGAGGGGTGCAGGAAGATGGCGGGGGTGCCGGTCGAGCAGAATGTCGTGGCGATATTCATCGCTATCTGGCCGGCCTTTCCCATGCCCGAGGTGATCAGTTTCCCTCCTCTTACGGCCACATGCTCCACGATGAGATCGACAGCCTCGCCATATCCGTCTGTCACGGGTATCGCCATCACTGCTTCTGCCTCCTTGCGGAGAATATCGCGCATCAGGTCGCTAACGTTCTCTTTCATTTCGGTATTGTTTTTGTGTATTGTTCTGTAGTTGTGAGTCATGCATCGTGCGTGCCCATTGATTCCTCAAGTGCCTTGCGCCACTCTTCGGGCAGGTCTTTCGATTTCTGTGTAGCCGGGTCAAAGCTGACCATGACCGTCTCTGCGGCAGCCTTGAGCTGCCCCGTCTCCGTCTCGACGATCACCTGCTGGACTCTGAAACTCCTGTCGGAGACTCCCGCACAGCGGCTTCTGACCTCGATTTTCTCGCCGAAGAATATGGGGGCCACATAGGCGCAGTCTATGTTGGCTATCACCGAGTCGACCTTCTTCCAGTCTATCTCCCCCTTTCTTATGCTTTCGAAGAAGTAAGCCTTTCCGGTGTCGAAAAACGAGAAATAGACCGTATTGTTGAGGTGTCCGAGTATGTCGATGTCGTTGAATCTTATCTGGAGCGGCACCGAGTGGCGGAACTCCGTCAGCGGGGGCAGTTTGTCTGGATTCATCTTTAAAGTATAAGTATGTGTCGGTTATTTGAATCTGATGTCTGTTATGACCTGACGCCCGAGGGCTTCGTTGATCAGTCTGACCAGCATGGGGCGGCACATGTTGAGCTCCTGCCGCAGTGCGGCCGCGCGGACATAGACCGTCATCAGCCCTTTGCTGACGACCGGACGGCCGGTACGCGCCGCGATCTCCTCTCCGACCACCGACGGCCACATGGCCGCGGCTCTGGTCTCGTAGAGCCTGTCGGTCAGCCCCTGGTCCTGAAGGGTCTGGCGCAGCACGTCGCCTATTGATTCCGGCTCAAGTCTCTTCATATCCCTTTATCTCGCTGAAACGTCCCTCTTCGACTTCGAAGAGGCGGCTTTCCGAACGTATGCCGCGCAGCGTCTCGTCAAGATGCTCGCGGTTGGTGTCGGTTATGAATATCTGGCCGAAATTGTCGCTTCCGCTGACTTCGGCTATGATGCGACCCACACGGTCGGCGTCGAGCTTGTCGAAGATGTCGTCGAGCAGCAGCACAGG
>CAMWRV010000032.1 GCA_947176745.1 uncultured Muribaculaceae bacterium | reverse complement strand
ACCTGTAACCTTCTGATCCGTAGTCAGATGCTCTATTCAGTTGAGCTAAGGAGCCTTTTGAACAAGGTAATTGTAGTTTTTGTGACTCCTACAGGATTCAAACCTGTAACCTTCTGATCCGTAGTCAGATGCTCTATTCAGTTGAGCTAAGGAGCCTTTTGAACAAGGTAATTGTAGTTTTTGTGACTCCTACAGGATTCAAACCTGTAACCTTCTGATCCGTAGTCAGATGCTCTATTCAGTTGAGCTAAGGAGCCTTGCAATCATTTCCGATTTGCGATTGCAAAATTACTGCTTTTTTTTGAATTGACAAAATTTTGAGGCAAAAATTTTAATATTTTTCTCAAAATTAACGGTAAAATTAACGGCACGTATCATATTCCACGCTGCAAACTCCCTGAATACCAGGTATTGGTGGCGACAGTTTCGTTATGCGCACTTTTACATCCGAAATCATGGTCCATCTGTCGATCACGGTGTCGGCAATGTGACTTGACACCGATTCGAGGAGTTGCCATTCCCGCTTCATGGCCTCCGCTACCACCTCATAGATGTCGGCATAGGAGACTGTCGTGTCAAGATTCTCGCGTCTGAACCCTGAAGCATCGGCTACAGCCGTAAGATCCACCAGAAATTCGTTGCCGACACTTCTCTCCTGATCAAACACTCCGATGCGCGAATAGAAGCGCAGACCTTCGAGACGTATCACAAACCGCCCCATCAGCACACCGGAATCTTGCCGACGCGACGTTCGTGGCGTCCACCCTCATAGGTTGCATCAAGATATGCGTTGAGTATCTCCACGGCCTCGTCGCGGCTAACAAACCGGGCCGGAATAACGAGAATATTGGCGTTGTTGTGCTGTTTGGCGAGAGCGGCGATCTCCGGGAGCCAGCAAAGCGCGGCACGTATACCCTGATGCTTGTTGAGCGTCATCGAGATGCCGTTTCCGCTTCCGCACATGGCCACTCCAAACGCACATTCACCCGATTCCACAGCGGCAGCCGCGGGATGAGCGTAATCGGGATAATCGCATGACTCTGTTGAATGTGTGCCGAAATCAACGATTTCGTAACCGCGCTCGCGCATAAGGCCGATAAGGAACTCCTTGAGCTCATAGCCGGCGTGATCGCATGCAAATGCTACTTTCATAGGTAATAAGTATTTTGATGATAAATTTTTAGTAAGTATTCAAATTTAAACGACAGTAAGTTTAAATCATTACTTATGAGAAATGGCGGCTCTTGAAAGCGAACCTGACCATGAAATAATTGAGCGGTACGCATATGGCCAATGCGGGGAGAAGAGCGAGCGTAGGCCCTACGATTCCCTTGAATATGGCCACAAGACCGGTCTGCATGCCCATATTGACAAGGTGACTCGCCGCGAATGCAAGCCCTTTCTTGGCGTTGGGGTCACTGTGAAAGGTAAAGAAACTCGACAGCAGAAAGTTGGCTACAAAGCTTATGGCGTAGCTTATCATGGTCGAAACAACTGCCGGGACACCGACAGCATGCAGAAACACCACATACATGCCATACTGGAGCAATGTGCAGAATCCGCCTACAAGCGCGAACCTGACCACCTCGGCTTTTCTGCCGTCATCTTTCAGAAAACTTCTGATATCCATAAATTTCGAAATTTCATTTTGCTGACGGATCGCCGGCTTCCTCTTCAGTCATACCGCTGCCACCTCCGGATTCACGGCAATTGCTTTCGATCTCGGCGTTGATAGAGAAGATGTAATCTATTATCTCCTGTCGGCCCTTCCCCTTTTCAGACGAAGTGACGAAGACAGGGGGAAGAGACGCCCATGTCAGCTTCAACTCACGGCAGTAGGCATCAACTTTTCTCTGTGCGGCCACAGGCCCGAGTTTGTCGGCTTTGGTGAAGACTATGGCAAACGGCACTTCATGCTCGCCGAGCCAGTCCATGAACTCGACGTCGATCTTCTGGGGATCATGTCTTATATCGATCAGCACGAACAGGCACGCGAGCTGCTGCCTGTCGAGAATATAGTCATTGATAAGACGCGTGAGCTTTTCTCTCTGCTCTTTGCCTCGCGCAGCGAAGCCATAACCCGGGAGGTCAACAAGAAACCACCGGCCGTCATCCATCGAAAAATGATTGATCAGCAGAGTCTTTCCCGGCGTCTGCGATGTCTTCGCCATTTTTTTGCTCTTGCACAGCATGTTGATAAGCGAAGACTTGCCGACATTAGACCGCCCGATGAAAGCATATTCGGGAACTCCAGTCGCCGGGCATTTTGTCACATCCGGGCTGCTCAGATGAAATTTAGCGTTTTTGATATCCATATTATTCTTAATATCCGCAGCTCATCCGAAGCATGCGGTGTGTATCAGGCAAAGACTGCGGTCAGTGTCTGACGCACTGGTTATTATTGCTATTGTTGACTCCGACGCGCCGTCTGACACGGCCTTGACCGCTATTCCCTCCCGCTGGAGAGTGTTGACAAGGCGGGCTCCGAGTCCGCGTATCTCCTTGATTGACTCGCGGACCACGGCGATGACCGAGAGATCCCTCTCGATAGACACTCCTGTAACTTCTCCGTTCTGAAGCTCAGGTGCGAATTCCCTTGACAGGATCTCGACCGCACGGTCGGCGTCAAGTTCCGACACGGCCATCGAAAAAGAGGTCGCGGCGTTAGGCTGGGCAACAAGGAAGATGCTCACGCCGTTGCGTGCCATTGCATTGTACGACCGGGAATTGATCTGGGCGACATTTGACGTCAGACTGCCGGAGACTGAAACCATACATGTGTTCTTGACCGACGATACACCCCTGACGTCGGACGACAGGTTTTCGGAACTGTCGGTGATAAGAGTACCGGGAGCAGACGGATTGAACGTATTGAGAATCCTGATAGGTATATTCTTGTGAAAAACGGGATAAATCGTCGGAGGATATATGACTTTCGCCCCGAAAGAGCAGAGTTCCATGCTCTCGATAAACGACATGCTTTCTATCACTCTGGCATCGCGTATGACGCGGGGATCTGCTGTCATGAAGCCGTCGACATCGGTCCATATTTCAAGAGAGTCGGCATCAAGCGCCGCAGCTATCAGCGCGGCGGTATAATCGCTGCCTCCGCGGCCGAGATTGGTGATCTCGCCCGTATCCTTGTCGAGAGAAATAAAGCCGCCGGTCACGACGGTTCTTGTCAAAGGGAGAGGAAATGCTTCTCTTATAAGATCGTCGGTAAGCTGACGGGCCGCGATATCACGGTTGAACCACTTCTCGGTTCTCATAAACGTAAGCGAATCGCGATGCTCCGCATTGTCGAGTATCTCAGCCACTATGACAGACGACATGCGCTCCCCAAAACTGACGATACGGCTGAGTGTCTTTTCTGAGAGCTCACGTATGAGCGCGACTCCGGTGTATATATCCTCAAGACCGGCCAATAACTCAGCTATCACTTCCCTGACGGCCTCGCGGCGCGACTGCGGAACAAGTGCGTCGATTATATCGAAGTGTCTTGTAGCCATCTCCGCCACACTGGAGCGAAAGGAGGAATCGCCCTCTGATGCGGCCCGGGCGGTGGCTATAAGCCTGTCGGTGAGTCCTCCGAGAGCCGAAACGACTACCACTGCCGGTTCTTCAAGTGAATCGACAATGGATTTCAAATTGGAAAGACTGCCGACAGTCCCTACGGAAGTTCCGCCGAATTTTAATACTTTCATATTGACATTTTTTGTAGGATGGGGTCTTAGTCCGGACAGCCATCCGGCTCAATTGTTGTGCAAAAATACAAAAAAAAAGTCAACCCGCGCATATATGACCGACTACCGGGCAAAAAAAAGCCGGACATCTGATTGACGCCCGGCCTCAAAGTCATTATGCCTCTCTTATCAATATACTCTTTTCAATATACTCTTTTAAACCAGTCGAGAGTACGGTAATATGATTCGTCACGCGAATCCGAGCCGACGTAGAAATGCGTGCTTACTCCAGATGATGATGATGAATCCCACGGACGGCCGTTGAAATCGTTCTCTGAGGCGGCATTGTACAACACAGTTCTGCCCATCGCCACTCCGAGAACGTCGGCAAGTTCGGAGGCACCATTGAGCTCCGCAGTCATCCTGAAAAACTGATGAAAGTCGTAGAACGGAGAACTTTTGGTTCTTGAATAATTCAGAAGATCTGACGTCTGAGGTCTGAGAGGCCCGGACGCAATTATTCCGGAAGCTGCGTCAGCTACATCTTCTATTCCGGCCATATCCACCACCGCCACCGTGACCGGCTGGCTCCTGTCGGCATAAAAGCGGTAGAAAGCCCGGGCAGCCTCAGTCATGTCATGATCATCGGAAAAGAGATACGGGAGCACCTCGTCGTAGGGCAACCCCTTGTCCCACACCTCGGAAGGATAACCGACAAAGGTAGAACACTTGTCTCGGAACTGATATATCACCTCGATGCCTGTCATGTAGCAGCAGTCGAACCATACGGTCTCGAACCTGCCGTCGGGCACCGCTCCGGCAAGTTCGTCAAGATCCGTCCAGTCGGTCTGAGTTCCGCCGGTCTGGCTGTATTCCCCTCCGTAACCGTAAAGCGCGGGAGAATCGACCACTGCATGATCGCTGAAATAAGGCCTCCACGATGTGCCGTGACCCCAGAAAATCAAGTCATAGGCGGCATTGGGAAACAGGCTGAGCGCATCGGCCAAAACCTCGCCGATGCGGTCAGGATGAGTGGACGTCACATCACGCTGATATGAGCACACCATTTCGAATCTGCAATTACCACTTTTGTCGCGCACTACACGGTAAAGACCGCTTTCTGTCGCAGAATCTGTCTTGTATACGAGCAACTGGTTGCGATCAGGATCAATTCGCGACATGGCGACAAGCATCTCCGAAGCATCATCATCAAAATCGTAAACAAGACTGCTCCTGTTGACGGCATACACAATCACCGCCCTTTCGACTCTATCCTTCTCCTCCTGCGCCCATTCCTGAGCATCATCGGGAGAATTCTTTTCGCAGCCTGCAAATGTGGCAGACAGCAAAACAGCAATAAGGTAAAGAATTCGTTTTTCCATTTATATCATAACGAGATAAAGAGGAGTCATCATATAACAGATACATGAGAAATAGATTACAGATATCCGAAAACAGAGTTCCTTTTCAATTCGCATGCCGGTTGTCGATGACGGGTTATCGACAGTATCGACTCGACGGACTCTCGCCGAATGCGGAGGCGCACGGATTAAAACGGACTAAAAAAAGAAGTGCATTTTTGCATTTTTCACATTTAAATGTTAAATTCGCACTTAAGTGTTAAAATTCAAAACCGGAGACTCCTCCGGCTTTGTTAAAATTTCATAAACGTAAGTAAATGACATATATTCCTCTACGGGATATCTTCATGTATAAGATATAGAGAATGAAAAAATCACTGATGTGGATGCTGACCGCGGTCATGGCCGTAACTTTCGTCGCACTGCTGTATTTTCAGATCATGTATCTTGAGAATATGGTGAAGATGCGCGACGAGCAGTTTACGGAGGGTGTGATGCGGTCGCTCAACACTACATCCGAATTTCTGGAGAAACAGGAGACCCTGTTTTTTCTGGAGCAGGATGTCAACATAATAGAGTCAAGCCTCTATGACTCATACGACAGCCACGGCGACACGAACCTGAAGTATTCCGTAGAGAACCCCGACGGTTCGGTGACTAAATACACGCTTTCGTCGGAAGTCGAGGCCGGACGCTCGGGGGCGTTCGGTTTCCCCTCGGCCACCCAGAATGTCGGGGCGCGTTACGGCACGATGCAGGAAGTGATCAGAAGCCAATATCTATATCAGAAAGGACTGCTGAACGAAGTAATCCTCTCCATACTGAGAGATTCAAGCACACGCCCGATAATGGAACGGGCGGATTCGACCATAATACGCAACTGCCTTTCGGCCGAACTTGCCAACAACGGCGTCAACGTGCCCTTCGCGTTCGCGCTTATAAATCCGCGCAATGACGTGGTCTATACCACCGGAGACTACAGGCAGACCGAAAAGGATGTCTACAGCATCCCCATATTCTCCAACACCAACTCCAGCTACACGCTCCGGGTGCAGTTTCCGACCAAGAACACCTTTATTTTCAAGTCTGTAAGGTTTATAATACCGACGCTCGCTTTCACTGTCATACTGCTTGTGATATTCGTCTACACACTTATTCTCGCTTTCCGCCAGAAGAATCTGGCTGAAATGAAGACAGACTTCATCAACAACATGACACACGAGCTTAAGACACCCATATCGACAATATCGCTCGCAGGGCAGATGCTGAGCGATCCCTCCATCCGCAAGTCGCAGTCATCGCTCACTCACCTGTCGGAAGTAATCGTGGAGGAATCGAAACGTCTGAGATTTCAAGTCGAGAAAGTTCTGCAGCTGTCGATACTCGACAAGACCGGGAGCACACTGAAATTTACAGAAGTCAACGCCAACTCGATAATCTACAACGTTGTCAACACCTTCAAGCTGAAGGTCGAGAAACAGGGAGGGACACTTGATGCCCGTCTTGACGCGCTGGAGGCTGAGATCAGCGTTGACGAGATGCAGTTTACCAATGTCATCTTCAATCTTCTCGACAACGCCCTCAAATACATGAAGGAGGATGAGGAGCCGAGACTCGAGATAGCCACTTCCGACATAACCGGCAACCGACTCGAAATCAGGATAGCCGACAACGGCATAGGAATAAAGAAAGAAGATGCGAAACACATCTTTGAGAAATTCTATCGCGTATCGACCGGCAACCGGCACGATGTCAAAGGATTTGGTCTCGGACTGGCGTATGTGAAGAAAATGATCACAGCCTTCGGGGGAACAATCACCGTCGAAAGCGAATTCGGGAAAGGGAGCGTGTTTATAATCACTCTCCCGCTTGCCGGCGAAGAAAAATAGTAATTTTTAACAATTTTAATCCCGCCATGCGGAATGTAAGGGATTCAATTGTTATATTTAATATGAATTTTTAACTTAAACGGAGACAGGACTCATATGGCCGGGACCTATCATTCGGCTTCGAATGCCCCGAGACCTTAGGATTCCGGAAGTCAACGTAAAAACATCATATCACCATGGATGAAAAATTGAAAATACTGCTCTGTGAGGATGACGAGAATCTGGGAATGCTTCTTCGGGAATTCCTTCAGGCCAAAGGCTTCAACGCCGACCTCTGCCCCGACGGCGACAAAGGCTACAAAGCCTTTCTTAAGGGGAAGTACGATCTGTGCGTTCTTGACGTGATGATGCCCAAGAAAGATGGTTTCACTCTCGCCCAGGAGATACGCAACGTCAACAGTGAGGTGCCCATCATCTTCCTGACAGCGAAAAACATGAAAGAGGATGTGCTTCAGGGATTCAAACTCGGGGCTGACGACTACATCACCAAGCCGTTCTCTATGGAGGAACTGGTGTCGAGAATCAGCGCCATCCTTCGCCGCGTCCGTGGCAAGAAAGACAAGGAGATCACTGTCTACAAGATAGGCAAATACACATTCGACACACAGAAGCAGACTCTCATCGCCGACAACAAGTCGCAGAAACTGACAACCAAAGAGTCGGAACTTCTATCTCTTCTGTGCCAGCACATAAATGAGATTCTCGAACGCAACTACGCGCTCAAGTCGATATGGATCGACGACAACTACTTCAACGCCCGCAGTATGGACGTATACATCACAAAACTCCGCAAGTTGCTTAAGGATGACCCTCAGATCGAGATCATAAATATCCATGGAAAGGGCTACAAGCTGATTGCCCCGACCGACGGAGAATAAACATCTTTCAACAATCAAGACCCCGGATTAAAGAAAAATTTCTTTAATCCGGGGTCTTGATATATGTGATATGATTTATTTTTTGTAAATTTGCATGCGAAAGCCATGTGCATCAAGACTTGAACGATCCGGCCCCTCCGGACCGCCCATAAACCAACCCAAAAACCACCATCATCAAGCAATCATGAACAAACTTGTCCGCACGCTCTACCTTGTCTACCAGTATCTCATAGCCGCTCCGATCTTTGTCGTGGCCACACTTTTCACGGCCTTGTTCACAATGATCACCTGTTCGGTCGGCAACCGCGACTACTGGGGATACTGGCCGGCCCACTGGTGGTCGAGATTCACATGCACACTGTTTCTGATGCGTGTGAAAGTCGAGGGTCGCGAGAACATCCGCAAGGGCGAAAGTTATGTGTTTGTAGCGAATCACCAGGGGGCATACGATATCTGGGCCATCTACGGCTATCTTGACCACAATTTCAAATGGCTGATGAAAAAAGGGCTTGAGAAAATATTTGCCGTCGGAGCTGCCTGCAAGAAAGCCGGCCACGTGTTTGTAGACGATTCGAGCGTGGCGGGAATCAAGGAGACAATAGAGGAAGCCGAGAAAACACTCAAACATGGCATGTCGGTAGTGATATTTCCGGAAGGCAGCCGGTCGTGGGACGGCCGCATGACTCCGTTCAAAAGAGGTGCGTTCATGCTTGCAGGCGAATTCGGGCTGCCGGTAGTGCCCATCACTATAGACGGCAGTTTCAGGGCCATGCCGAGGAGCACATACAACATGACACCGACGACCATACGTCTGGTGATCCACAAACCAATTGTGCCCGGAGAGAAAGGATTCAACACCCGACGCCTCATGGCCGACTGCCGCGAAGCGATCAACTCGGCTCTGCCACCGGAGGATCAGGATGAATGACGGTTTCAAGGCGGCAATGCCTGTGGTTGTCAGCATCGCCGGATCCGACTGCAGCGGAGGTGCCGGAATACAGGCCGACATCAAGACATGCGCGGCTTTGGGCGTGTTCTGCCCTACTGCCGTCACGGCTGTCACCGCACAGAATCCAGGAGGGGTAAAAGCTGTCGAATATGTCGGAGACAGAATGTTGCGACTTCAGCTACGTGCGATTTTCGACTCCATCACTCCTGACGCGGTTAAAATCGGAATGCTGCCATGTGCCGACGCGGTGAGGGTAATATACGATACAGCTGTTGAATATGATCTGAAAAACATCGTGATCGACCTGGTGCTTTCCGCCACATCCGGAGGTTCGCTGAGCGGCGACACCGAGACAACAGCCAATGCGGCAAAAAGGCTTCTGTTCCCGCTGGCGGTTCTTGTCACCCCGAATATTCCGGAACTTTACAGACTTGCCGGAGCGGATACTGGCACCGACATCAGTGAGGTTTCAATGTCATTCATGACGGACTGCTCTGTCAGGAATCTTCTTGTCAAAGGTGGCCACCTGGAGGGCGATATATGCACCGACACTTTGTACAGGCAAAGCGTGACTCCGGTAACATTCTCGTCGCCGAGAATAGCGACCGCGCACACTCACGGCACGGGATGCACGTTGTCGTCAGCGATAGCCTGCGGACTCGCGCACGGTCTTGATCTGGTATCCGCGATAAAGAATGCAAAAGAGTTTCTGGAGCGTGCCCTCAGGCGCGGAAGAGAGAGACCGGTGTTTCCTTCAGACGGTCCTCTGCTTCACTGACATATCGGCTGATGCGAGGAAATTACAGAGGGAGACAGCCTGTCAATCCTCGTATTTACGCTCAAGATACTGCTTGACTTCCTTGAAGAGTCTTGACGCAAACACAAAGCCGTTGAGATCGGCGTTTGTGCTCTTGTATATGGTGCGGTCGTTGCCCTTCCAGTCGCAATGACCTTTGTTGATGAAGACGATGTTCTCACCGATGCCGAGCACTGAATTCATGTCGTGGGTATTGATGATCGTCGTTATGCCATATTCATGGGTGATGTCGCTCAAAAGTTCATCGATAAGAATGGAAGTCTGCGGGTCAAGTCCGGAGTTCGGTTCATCGCAGAAGAGATAGCGCGGATTGAGCGCTATAGCCCTTGCAATAGCCACACGCTTCTGCATTCCGCCCGAGATCTCCGACGGATACTTATCGTTGGCATTCTTGAGTCCGACACGGTCTATGCAGAACTGCGCGCGCTTGAGCTGATCCGCATGTGAAAGAGTGCTGAACATCTTGAGAGGAAACATGACATTCCCCATAACCGTCTCATTGTCAAACAGCGCCGAGCCTTGAAAGAGCATGCCGATCTCTGTGCGCAACTGCCGCTTTCTGCTCATGTCAAGATCGCGGAAACGTCTTCCGTCATATAAGATCTCACCCTCTTCCGGAGTGAGCAGACCGATCAGACACTTCATGAAGACAGTCTTGCCCGACCCCGACTGACCGATGATAAGATTGGTCTTGCCTGAATCGAAAACGGCTGATATGTCATAGAGGACCTGCTGGCCGTCAAACCATTTTGAAACGTGCTTTGCTTCTATCATTGCAAAAGAAGTTTAGTGAGTATGACATCGGCGAGGAGAATGAGGATTGAACTCGATACGACGGCATTTGTACTTGCCTTGCCCACCTCAAGTGCACCACCCTTGACATAATAGCCGAAAAAAGCTGCCACTGAAGTTATGATGTAGGCAAACACTACGGTCTTGATGATACTGTAGTAGACATTCCACGGGATAAAGAACGATTGGATGCCGTAGACGTAGTTCTCGACCGAAAGCATATCGGTGAACCGTGCGATGAACCATCCTCCCACGAGCCCCATGAACATGGAGAGAACACAGAGAACAGGCACAAAGATCAGGAATCCTATTATCTTCGGGAGCACGATGAAATTGGCCGAATTGAGGCCCATGATCTCAAGAGCGTCGATCTGCTCGGTCACCCGCATCGTGCCGATCTCCGAGGCGATGTTGGAACCGACCTTTCCCGCCAGAATAAGACACATCATCGTAGACGAGAACTCAAGCACGAGAATCTCGCGCGTTGCCATTCCCGTAGAATAAGCGGGAATCATCGGCGAAGTTATGTTGATTGTCATCTGGATGCAAATCACTGCCCCGATAAAGAGGGAGATAATGATGACAAGCGGAATCGAGTCAACTCCGAGCTTGTAGATCTCGAACACGAGACTCTTGAAAAATTCCCTCCACTTGTCGGGAATCCTGAATACCTGAGTCATGAACAGACAATACTGTCCGAAAGACTTTATGGAGTTTACGATCATATTCTATACCAGTTCAATTCAGTTTAGATATAACAAATTGCCTGAGCCGTGCGGACGGAAGGCACAACAGAGTGGAACGGAATACACACGCGACCGCAGATTCACGGGCCACATGCAGACTCCTCTAATTAAACATCAAAGTTACTAAAAAATTTGGTATGAAGTTTACTTTTTATTAATTTTGTCAGTAATAAAGCGAAGTCCGCACAGGAAAACCAGGATGGTTTCCGGGACACAAACTGCAAAAATCAAGACATAATGCTGGTAATAGGAATAGCCGGAGGCACAGGCAGCGGCAAGACGACTGTGGTCCGCAAGATCATAGAGAGTCTACCTGCCGAAGAGGTGGTAGTCATGCCTCAGGACTGTTATTATAAGGATAACGCCCACATCCCCCTGGAGGAGCGGCTCAAGATGAATTACGACGAACCCGCCTCGATAGAATGGTCGTTGCTCACAGAGCATATCAAGGAGCTCAAGCAGGGCCGCGACGTCGAGATGCCCACTTACGATTTCCTGACCTGCTCACGTCAGAAAGAGACAGTGCACCTTTCGCCCAAAGAGGTGATAGTTGTGGAGGGCATACTTGTTCTTACCGACAAAGAACTCCGCGACATGCTCGATGTCAAGGTGTTTGTCGACGCCGATGCCGATGAGCGCCTCATACGCGTCATAAGCCGCGACTGCGTGGAGCGAGGACGCACACCGCAGATGGTGATCGACCGTTATCAGGAGACCCTCAAACCGATGCACGAACTTTATATCGAGCCCTCGAAACGTTATGCCGACCTGATCATACCTCAGGGCGGAGGAAACAATGTAGCCATAAAGCTGCTCACAGACTACATACGCTCACTACTTCCCTCGGACGCACGATGAAGATATTTCCATTTCTGAGAAATAGGATTAACAAAGACAAGGATCACACTCCAGAAAGACTCACACCTGAAGAGGAGGCTGATCTCGACGGAAGAGTAGCCGACATGAGGCATGTGGAGGTGGACCGGACAGAAGCATTCGAGACTCCCGAGGGGGAAGTGATTCTGACAAGCGAGACCGAAATTCCTGAGAAAGGAGTGCTCCGCACTGACAATCTTGTCAAGAAATATGGCAAGCGCACGGTGGCCAACCACGTCTCGATCGAGGTGACGCAAGGGGAGATCGTGGGTCTGCTCGGTCCCAACGGTGCCGGCAAGACCACGACATTCTACATGACAGTCGGACTGATCACACCCAACGAGGGCCGCGTCTTTCTCAATGATACCGACATAACGAGTTATCCGGTCTACAAACGCGCACAGACCGGTATCGGATACCTGCCTCAGGAAGCCTCGGTGTTCCGCACATTGAGCGTCGAGAACAATATCAAGGCGATTCTTGAGATGACCGGCACTTCGAAAGAATACCAGCAGGCCAAACTCGAACAGCTCATCTCAGAATTCAACCTTAACCATGTCCGCCACAATATAGGCACGAGCCTGTCGGGAGGAGAACGCAGACGCACGGAGATCGCCAGGTGTCTTGCGATCAATCCTAAATTCATCATGCTCGACGAGCCTTTCGCGGCAGTAGACCCGATAGCTGTAGAAGATATTCAGGAAGTCGTGTACCACCTCAAAGAGCGCAATATCGGTGTGCTGATCACCGACCATAAGGCTGACTCGATACTCGGCATAACCGACCGCGCCTATATGCTTTTCGAGGGGCGCGTATTGTTTCAGGGTACAAGCGAGGAACTTGCCTCCAACCCGGTGGTAAGAGAGAAATATCTTGGTCGCGATTTTATCTTCACTCCCAAAAAATTCGAGCCGAGAAGAACAAACTGACATCTATTTTTGTAGAAGTTACATGAAATTCAAGATTCCACACATACAAGATATGACCAGATTTGTAGCGGCTGTCATGGTTGTCGCTGCAATGTCCGTCATCTCAGCGGCCTATGCTTCGGCAGAGCCTAAAAAACAGGGAGGACAAAACACCAAAAGCAAACAGGAGTTCACGGTGGTCATCGACGCCGGGCACGGAGGGCACGACCACGGCGCCGTTGACAACGGCGCTCGCGAAAAAGACATAAATCTCGGAGTCGCCAAGAAGTTCGCCGAACTTGTAAAAAAGAAACTCAAGAATGTCAAGGTCGTCATGACACGCGACAACGACACTTTCATAAGCCTTCAGGAACGCGCCAATATCGCCAACCGCAACAAAGGCAACCTGTTTATATCGATACACACCAATTCTGTTGACAAGAGCAATCCCAACCGCAAGACGGTATCAGGAACCTCGGTCTACGCCCTCGGCCCCCAGAAAGATGCCAACAATCTCAAGGTGGCGCAAAGGGAAAACTCCGTCATCGAGCTTGAAGACAATTACCATCAGAAATACAGCGGATTCGATCCCTCGAAAGATGAGTCATACATAATCTTCGAAATGGCTCAGAAAAAGAATCTCGGCCAGAGCCTGCGATTTGCCGACAAGGCACAGAAAGAGCTTGTAGCCACAGCATCAAGGAAGGACCGCGGAGTGAAACAGGCCGGTTTCTGGGTTCTATGGGCCACTTCCATGCCTGCCGTGCTTGTCGAACTCGATTTTATCTGCAACCCGACTCAGGCTGCCTATATGACTTCAGAATCGGGACAACAGAAACTTGCCGAAGCTCTCTACAATGCACTGAAAGCATACACTGAGACATACGGCAATCCTGTAGCTGCAAGTGACAAAGATCTTTCCGAACCAGCATATGCCCCTGCTCAGTCGGAATCAGTGCCGGCATTAGCTTCGGATGAGCCGGCAGAAGTGAGAGCACTTGCAGCTTCCACTTCTAAAGAAGAATCTCGGAAAAAGCAGCATGTAGCTCCCGCAAGAATCAGTTCCGGCACTAACCGGACCACCAGAAAAAGAAGATCCGAAAGTTCCAAAATACTTTCAGACAACCGTCTTTATGAGACTGAGTCGATCACGCTGAAAAGCGAGACCGGCTATCTCGCTGCAAAAGAAAGCACTCCTCCGACTGAAATCTCCACAATAGCGGATAAGCCAGCCCAAGAGAATACGGATCTTACGTCCTCAAAAAACGACAAAAAGAAAAAAAAGAAAGATTCCGGCAAAAAAGCAGACCAGAAGTCTAAATCCGGCAAAAAGACATTTGTTGTCAAAAGCGTCGGGAATGATCTGCTGGCAGACTCAAATTCCCAAACCGATAAAAAGAATCGGGCAGAGACGGGCAAAAAGACCGCAAACAAAAGTGTGGATGCCACCGGCATAGAACGTGCATCGCGCCCTGTGCCCGCAAAGGTCAGAGAACAGAAACAGACCATCTATACAATCCAGCTTATTGCATCGGAAAAAGAGATTGCCGACAACGACCCTTCCTTCTGCGGCCTGACCCCCTCCGGAATGTTTGTTGAAAACGGGAAATACAAATATACTTACGGCAGAAGCGAAAATCGCCGTGAAATAGAGAAAAAACTTCTTGAAGTCAAAAGTGTCATACCTGATGCGTTCATCGTTGTCAGAAGTGAGTAAGACACATGACTCATAAGTAAGTGTTCAAATTTAATTTATACAATATGCGAGCTTGTTTTTTAGGCGATTCCGGTGCGGAGCGAAGGAGCATAGCGGGCTATGCGACTGAGCGACAAGCCGGAAGCGGCAAAAAAGAAGCCGTAGATTGTATAAAAGATTTTTCTGCACTTACTATCGTTTAAATTTGAGCACTTACTTATACATCAAGGCTATAGATTATGAAAAAATTATTCAGCAAGGAATTGATCATCGGACTTTCCGTCATACTGGCAATAGTCATTCTTGTATTCGGAATCGAATATCTGAAAGGCATAAACATGTTCAGTCCGGCCAACTTCTATTATGTCAGTTATAATAACGTCAGCGGGCTCGAAGTGTCTGCCCCTGTGACCATCGACGGCTATAAAGTAGGACAGGTGCGGGAGATCACTTACGATTACGACAATCCAGGCAAAATCAAGGTTCTTCTTGCCGTAAATAAAAAACTGCGCGTTCCGGAGGATTCATATGCCGTGCTTGCCTCTACCCTGATGAGCGGTGGCTACATCGACATAAAAATGGGTTCGAGCAAAAAGATGCTTGCAGTCGGCTCCGACATCGCGACAAAGGAGGTGCCCGGACTTATGGACGCTCTCGCATCAGATGTGGTTCCGGCGGTCAATTCGATTCTGCCGCGGATTGACTCTCTTCTTTACAATCTCAACCGAATCGCAGGCGATCCGGCTCTCGCCCAGTCGATCTCACGTCTTGACGGCATCACAGGTAATATTCTTTCTGTCACCGAAGGTCTTGACGGAGCTATGAAGAGAGATGTGCCGGGAGTGATGCGCAATGCCCGCTCCATCACCACTCGTCTTGACACGGTGAGCGCCAACCTTGCGGCTCTGTCAAGCCAGCTCAGACAGCTACCGATCTCTACCACCATGGACAATGTCAATGAGGTTACGGAAAATCTTGTAAGATTCTCAGATCAGCTCAACAGCCAGACTTCTACTCTTGGCAAGCTGACCAATGATCCTGAACTGTACGACCGACTCAACAAAGTGTCGGCCGACATTGATTCTCTGGTTCTTGACATAAAGAAGAATCCGAAGCGCTATATATCGATAAAACTGTTCTGAGAAGCGGAACACGACCATAAAAAAAGTCAATGCTCGTCTGCATTGACTTTTTTTATGTGATATACAAAACTCGTCAGATATCAAGATTTCGAAGAAGTATCTCTGCCATACGGGAACGCACCTCGCTGAAATCAGCCCTCATGCCAAGTTCGCGTTCGATCGAAGTCACTCCCTTGTCTGTAAATCCACAGGGATTGATAAGCGAGAATGCCGAAAGATCTGTGTTGACATTAAGCGCAAGGCCGTGCATCGTCACTCCATGGCTGATCTTGACACCGATGGCACATATCTTGCGGGGCGCGACACCGTTCCAGTCGATCCAGACACCGATGGCGTCACTGTTCGAGGTGGCCGTCACACCATATGACCCGAGCAGTTCGATAACCGACCGCTCAAGGGTCTCCACATATTTTTTAACCCCGAGTCCGTGGCGGTGAAGGTTTATGACAGGATAAACCACAAGCTGCCCCGGGCCATGATAAGTTATGTCGCCCCCTCGCTCGATGCGTATGCACTCCGCGCCCATTGCTTCAAGTCTTTTCTCTGAAGCAAGAAGGTTCTCATGCTGCCCGTGAAATCCAAGCGTATAGACAGGGTCATGCTCGACCGTGATTATGCGTTCCTCTTCTTCCGGACAACCGATAAGGGCATTGAACAATTCCTTTTGGCGGCGCCATGCCTCGCGATACCCGCATCTCCCCCAGTCTTCAATTATCATAGCCTTACGTTATTACACACGTTAATGTATATGCTTCTCGGCATGGTAACTACTTCTGACCATGGGTGCTGACTCTACATGACGAAATCCTTTCGAGCGCGCGATCACGCCATATTCGGCAAAAACGTCGGGGTGTATGTAATCACGCACCGGATAATGCAGTTTCGAAGGCTGCAGGTACTGCCCTATCGTCATCACCTGGCAGCCTACAGCCCTGAGATCATCCATCGTCTCTATGATTTCCTCGCGCGTCTCGCCAAGTCCAAGCATTATGCCTGACTTCGTGCGCACACCTTTTGCCGCCAGATAACCGAGCACTGAAAGTGAACGGTCATAAGTCGCGACACTCCGCACGTCGGGAGTGAGTCTGCGAACCGTCTCAAGATTGTGAGATATGATCTCGGGACCTTCGGCTATTATCATGTCAAGAAGATCCTCCCTGCCTTGAAAATCAGGGATCAGGACTTCCATCGTCACTCCCGGACAGCGGGTCTTTATCTCGCGAATGGTTCTTGCCCAATGGCCGGCTCCCTGATCGGGAAGATCATCGCGGTCGACAGAAGTAAGAACCACGTGTCTGAGACCCAGAGAAGACACCGTATCGGCTATCTGCACGATCTCGGAAGGGTCAAGAGGCTCGGGACGCCGGCTCGTGACATTGCAGAAACGGCAGTTTCTCGTGCATATGTTGCCGCACAGCATGAACGTGGCCGTACCGGCTCCCCAGCATTCAGCCCGGTTGGGACACATGCCGCTCGAACATATCGTGTGAAGATGCCTGTCATTAAGAAGCCCTACCACATCCTTGGTCTTGAATCCGTGTGGCAACCTCACTTTCAGCCATTCCGGCTTACGACGGAAAGATACATCTCCAATGTTGTTTTTCATGTTATCCATTGCATTCATTTTACATTCTTATGCCAAAACTCGCGGAAAACGCGCACCGCATAATGCTGCAAAAGTACAAAAAAAAATTTATTCGGCATTGCCCCCCGGTGAAGTGTCGGGAAAAATTGTTATATTTGCGTAAGAAAACGATAAAACGTACAGACCACAATATGGACAGGATAAATCTAAGAGGACTCGGAGTTGCTATAATCACTCCCTTCACACCGGAAAAGGATATAGATTACCCGGCGTTGGAGCGCATGGTCGACCATCTTATCGACGGAAAGACGGATTACATAGTTGTGCTCGGCACAACCGGCGAGACGCCTTCTCTTGACGCGGAGGAGCGTGCCGCAGTCCGCAGTTTCGTGGCCGGGAAAGTGGCCGGAAGAGTACCTCTTGTGCTCGGAATGGGAGGCAACTGTACGCATGCCCTGATAAATGAACTCAAATCATGTGATGTAACCGGCTATTCCGCCATTCTGTCAGTAGCCCCCTACTACAACAAGCCCTCGCAGGAAGGACTTTACAGGCATTTCAGCAAGGTTGCCGAAGCCTCGCCTCTTCCGGTGGTACTGTATAACGTTCCCGGACGTACGGGTGTGAACATATCGGCAGCCACAACACTGCGTCTGGCTCATGACCACAGCAACATCATAGCCATAAAGGAGGCATCGGGAAACTTCAAGCAGATCGAGGAGATCATAAACCATAAACCTGAGAACTTTCAGGTCATATCGGGCGATGACGCACTGACCTACCCTCTTATATCTCTTGGAGCAGAGGGCGTCATTTCTGTAGTCGGCAACGCGTTCCCACGCGAGTTCGGAAAGATGGTGAGACTCTGCCTTGAAGGTAGATTTCAGGAGGCACTCCCGATCCACTACCGTTTCTCACGTCTTTATGACGAACTCTTTGTCGACGGCAACCCGGCCGGAGTCAAATCTCTGCTTCATGACATGGGTCTGATCAGCAATGAACTCCGACTTCCGCTTGTGCCGACACGGATGGAGACAGGCGACGAGCTTCGCAAGCTGCTCGCTGAACTCAGCATGTAGAGATGATAGACCACGCAACTGTCGAGAAAATCAAGAACACGGCCGACATCGTCGAAGTCGTGAGCGACTACGTGCATCTTATAAGGCGCGGAGCGAACTTCATGGGCCTGTGTCCGTTCCACAACGAACGCACTCCTTCTTTCTCTGTCAACAAACAGCGGAATTTCTGCTATTGCTTCTCTTGCAAGAAAGGTGGAAGTCCGGTTCATTTCATAATGGAGAAAGAGGGACTGTCATACCACGAGGCACTGCTGCACCTTGCCAAAAAATATGGCATAGAGGTTGTCGAGAAAGAACTTACCGACGAGGAACGCGCACGCCAGTCGGAGCGCGAAGCCATGTTTGTGGCCAATGAATGGGCGATGCGCAAGATGGAGAAAGACCTGACCGACACGGAAGAAGGTCGCGACATCGGACTGCAGTACCTCACTCAGCGCGGGGTGACAGACGAAGCGATGAAAGCTTTTCATCTCGGATATGCCATCGATCGCGGGAACGAACTGACTGAAGCCGCGCGACGCGCCGGATTCAACCTCGATGTGCTGAAGTCTCTCGGACTTGTGGGCACTTCGCAGCAGGGACGTGAATATGACCGTTTCCGCGGACGCGTCATTTTTCCTATTCTCAACACAGCAGGCAAGGTTATCGCTTTCGGAGGCCGCGACTTGAAGGGAGGACTCGCAAAATACATAAATTCGCCTGAATCAAATCTTTATAAAAAAAGCAACGAACTTTACGGTATCTTCCAGGCGAAGTCGTCGATCGTGAACGAAGACAAGTGCTTTCTTGTCGAAGGCTATATGGACGTGATCGGTATGTGGCAGTCGGGCATGAAAAATGTAGTCGCTTCATCGGGAACAGCACTGACCGACGGCCAGATAGCGATGATACACCGCTTTACAGACAACATCACCCTGATCTACGACGGTGACAAGGCCGGCATAAAGGCGGCTCTCCGAGGAATCGACATGCTCCTTAGCCACAGGCTGAATGTCAAGGTGCTTCTTCTGCCCGACAATGATGACCCCGATTCATTTGCCAGAAAACACACTTCCACCGAATTCAAGGAGTATGTGGCCGCACACGAGACAGACATAATCCGATTCAAGGCAAAGGTCATGCTCGACGAGGTCCGAAACGATCCTCACAACCGGATCGAGGCAATCAACAGCGTTGTCAGTTCCATAGCCCATATCCCCGATCCGGTCTCAAGAGATGTTTACGTGCAGGAATGCAGTCTCATTCTCGGAATACCCGAAGCGACCATAGCCCAGTCTGTAGCCACTGCCCGCAGAAGCATAACAGAAGCGCAGAGGAGAGAACGCACACGACGTGATTTCCCGACACAGGCCGCTGATCAAACTATTTCAGGATCCTCTTCAGAAAAAGCGACCGGTGACGATCCGACGGCGCAGACACCTCTTTCCGGAGGCAACAACGCAAACCAGGTCAAACAGACTGTAAAACAGGCTCCATCGGAGACAACTGTAAAGAAAGCGGCCAGACCGGAAGCCAATCCCCTCTACCCTCTTGAACGAAATGTGCTCAGGTATTGTGTGCGTTACGCTTTCCTGAAATTCTATACATATGAGACGGAAGTCATTTCGCCGGAAACCGGACTCCCTGAGAAGGAACTGCGTTCCCTTGATGTTCTGACATATGTGAATGATGAGCTTTCGGAAGAGAAAATGTCTTTCTCCGTTGATATCTTCGCACAGATTTTCTCGATGCTCATCGAAATGCGCCCGGCGTTCGACGAGTATCTCGCATCACGGATGGAATCAGTAGAGGAAGAACTTGAATCCGCCCGGAAAGAAGCATATGCCCGGATCAGGCAATCAAGCATGTCGATGGAAGAGATCAGCCGTGAGGAAAAGAAGCTTGAGTCAGAACTATCATCCAGAAGGGAATCTGCGGTCAGGGAATACACAAAGGAATATCCCGGACGGATATTAGGCAGCGACGAGAATGCTGAAGTTCGACGCATAGCTCTTGAACTGGTGCTCGAAAAGCATCATCTGAGCAACATATATCTGAAGGCCGGAAACATGGAGCTTGAGGAAGACAGACTCGACGTGCTTCTTGTGCGTGCAATCGACGAATGGAAGAATGAGATTATCAACCAGAGCATCAATGAACTGTTTCGCCAGTTCAGAGAAATATCGGGCAAGGGCAACACAGAGGAGGAACAACGTCTTCAGGCTGAACTGACATCCAGAATGGAGATGCGCACCAGACTTGCAAAATGCATCGGAGAGCGCATATTGTTCAACGGCCGACGCAAGTGACGTCCCGCTTTACGGTTCAGTAGTGGAATGAATATGTAAAAATCCGGACTCAGTCGGCTTCACTTCTTTAAAAATCCGCGAGTTCCTTTACCCTGCCGACAAACTCGGCATCCGGCAGGTCGTAAGGCAGCCAGTGGATCTTTGTGCCTCTGGTCTCCATTCCCCTGAACCACGTCATCTGGCGCTTGGCAAACTGATGGATCGCTGTTTCAAGACCGGTGAACATCTCATTGTAAGATAACTTGCCTATAACATAAAGAGTCACGAACTTATATTCGAGTCCATAATAGATCAGATCCTCGGCCGGAATGCCCGATTCAACAAGTGTTCTCACCTCATCGACCATTCCATCGTCAAGTCTCTGCTTCAGCCTTTTGGATATACGGCAACGTCTCTCGTCGCGAGGAATGTCAATGCCAATCACAACACTATCAAGAGGAGAAGACTGCAAGCCCGCGTCAGGCATCTCGTCGGGATGCTGACGATAATATTCCTGAATCTCAATGGCTCGCACAGCACGCTTCACGGTATCTATGTCGGTCGTATTATGCAGTTGCTTGTATCTCGACAATATGGAGGCCAATTCATCAAGGCCGAGACCTTCGAGCGATTCCCGAAGCTGTCTGTTTTCCGGAACCTCCGGCATGCGGACGCCCTTCAGGGCATTCTCTACATACATGCCGCTTCCTCCGCATATCACCGGAACTTTCCCGCGTGATACCACGGAACTGTAAGCTACATGAAAATCTCTGAGATATCTGTAGAGATTATACTTTTCTCCGGCCTCGCAAATGTCTATCAGATGATACGGCACTGCGCCGTACTCGTCAAGATCCTTCCCGGTGCCTATCGACATTCCTCTGTAGATCTGACGTGAATCAGCCGACAGGATTTCTCCGTCTGTCGCCGATGCGACAGCGACAGCCCGTCTCGTCTTTCCACACGCTGTCGGGCCGACTATAGCTATCGACGTCGCTGCCATTGGTTGTCGTTGGTTTTGGATCCGGAATTATTCTTTTTCAGTCTATCCCACCACTTTCGTATGTGGAATCCGCGCAGATCCGAATTATACATGGCTATGCGCAGCCATTTGTCATCCTGGAAGTCATATTTGCGCTCACGAAGCTCCGGCAAATCAAATGTGGGATGATACGACTTGATCTTCATTTTCCTGTAACCGCGCTCGTCAAACAGTTTTTGAGTCAGTATGACCGTAACCATGCGGGAAATGTCGGTAAGCATCGTTGTGGAGATTGAAGTCGGACGCTCATTGTAGACAACCTTCAAGGCCTCGAAATCCATCCATTCTCCATCAAGATTCATCTCAAACTCTTCAGGTGAACCGTCAAGAAAGTAGAAGTAGCGAAGTATACGGTGTTTGGCAAGGTCAGGAGACTTCCGACCGTAGAAAAACCGCAGTTCTCCGTTCATCACGCCGGTAAGACGCTGTATAATTGCATGAACTTCGCCGGTAGTGATTCCATTTACATTGCGTTTGGTCACAAACGGAGTGTCAAGCATAAACCTGTTGCTCTCGCGCGCATCGGCGACTCTTGTGTTGACAAATATCCTGTTTCCACAGATGACGTAGAACCGAAGATAAGTCTTCGTGGTCATATCACTGAGTTCCTCCTCGGTGATTATCTCACCGTTCTCCTTAAGGTCAAGATAAATGTTATAGTAGCGTGATGCGAAATAAAGTTCATCAAGAACGAACGCTATAATATTGATCCACACAAATATATACCAGTCCCTGCTGTTGATAAGTGTAAAACGGTAGTACCATACGAAATAATATACCCATATGATAACCGAAAGCACCGCGAAAAGCCATATCAGATTGACAAGCTGAAGCCTTGACTCGGAGCTGAGAATCTCGCCAAGTCTTCCGCGCTCGATCGTAAGACCTTTGGTGATCTTGCAGTCTATACAAATCGCAAGCTTGTTCCTGCGCATATAGAATACGACCAAGACAAGCAGACACACCGGGTCAAGCAAAAGCGCGGGAATGTATGGATCATTGAAGAATGACAGTTCCTTAGGCACACTGATCACCGACCATATGTCAAGAACATTCAGAATAATCGACAGAAAGGCATACACGATCATGCAGTAAAACATGGCGTATGGCACCACCATACATGTCGATGACGGGCGCATCTTGTTGTTATACAGCATAGTGTATAGAAATGCCGCCGCAAGCAGACCGATGATCGGAGAGAAATAGAAAGGAAAGACCCATGACAGGAACAGAGTGCCCATCATGACAAGCAAACCGACCGACAGATTCTTCCAGAAAGAGAAGAGCTGCGAGGCATTTACTTTTTCGAGGTCTTTCATTGTGATTACCTGTGTATATGATAATGTTCGTCAGAATCCTCCTTACTTAAGTCTGGAGTCAAGAAAGTCAACGATCTTTCTGTAGAGTTGCGTACGAGCATTTCCCATACGGAGACTGTGCTCGAAGCCGGCGAGAGCCATCATGTCGAAAATCTGTCCCTCGTAATTCATCTTCGAGGCATACTTCAGTGTATTGTAGAAATGCACGTTGTCATCACTTGTGCCCGACATTATGAGAAGACGGGCCTTGACATCTCCGGTTCTGGCGAGAGCGGAGGCCTTGTCATAGCCTGCCTCGTTCTCCTGCGGAGTGCGCATGTAGCGCTCCGTATAGATCGAGTCGTAGAAACGCCAGTCTGTCACCGGAGCCATTGCAATGCCGCACTGGAACCGACAGTCGGGCGAAGAGAGCTCCATAAGCGTCATGTATCCGCCGTAGCTCCATCCGAAACATGCGGTCCTCTCGGCATCGACATAGGGCAGCGATGCAAAGTAAGCTGCTCCGGCGAGCTGATCGCGTGTCTCATAATCGCCGAGATTGCCATATACACATGTGGCCCACTCGCGACTGCGGTTGTCGGTACCGCGGCCGTCGACAGCCGCAACTATATATCCCTGCGAAGCCACATAATACGTACCGTCCATTTTCCAGCTGTTGAGCACAAGCTGCGAATCCGGACCGTTATACTGATACATCATCAGCGGATACTTGCGCGAAGGATCAAAACCGTCGGGCTTGATCACATAAGCGTCCATCTCCTCACCGTCGGCGTTTCTGACCTTCAGAAACTCCATGCGCGGAGCCGAGGCATATCTGGCGGCATAAGCCCCATTCATTTCGAGAGACTTGAGGGTCTTCCCCTTGCTGTCGCATATAGTGTATTGCGGAGGAACCGTGGCGGAACTGTATTTTCGGAGATAATATGAATAATTCCTGCTGAACGATGCAGATTCCGTTCCCTCTATACCGTTGAGCATGACAACGGAACCTTTTGAATCTGCTGCTGCAACATTTCTGTTTATCGCTCCGTTCTGCGTTGTCTGCACGTAATGCAGGCCTTTTCGCACATCTTTGCCGTAATATGCAGTCACGTTCCAGTTTCCTGAAGTGATCTGCCGCTTCAGGTTTCCGTTATAGTCATATTCATAAAGATGTCTGTAACCGGAACGCTCGCTTCCTATCACAAACGAGTCATCGTAATATCTGACCATCTGGTAGGCGGAGGGATTCAGCCATGCCGAGCTTTTCTCTGCAAGAATTTCTCTTGCCACAGTCGATCCGGGATTGACTTTGAAAAGACGCAGATTGTTCTGACCGCGATCGAGAACCATCACCATCAGATTCTCACCCTTGCCGTCAAATTCCATCGAAGGCACATAATCAGAGTCAGCAACAGGTATATCCATCTTCTTTGTCGTGCGGTTGTCGACGTTGTATGCAAGCACCTCGACAACGGAATTGGGATAGCCTGCGAGGGGGTACTTATATGAGTATGACGGAGGATACATGTCGCCGAGCGGATCTGAATCGCAATAGCTTCTGTATTCGTCAAATGAGTAAACAGGCACCCGGCTTTCGTCAAAACGGACGAATGCGAGAGTGCTGTCGTCGGCGCTCCACCGCATTGTGTTCAGAATGCCGAACTCTTCCTCATATGCCCAGTCGGGTGTGCCGTAAATGATCTCGTTGATCTTTCCGTCGGAAGTGATCGCCTTGTCAGACTTGTAGTCGATATTTGAGATGAAAATGTTGTTGTCGCGCTGATATGCCACCATTCGGCCGTCGTGCGATATAGTCGCGCCGCGCTGCGCGCCTCCTTCAGATACTTTCGAGAGCGTCGCGCGGAGTATGTCGTATACGTAGTATTCGGCAGTAAACGAATAACGGTAAATCTTATTTGAGCCGGTCCATATCAGGATTTTCTTCTCGTTGGCACTGAGCTCATAGCCGTCAAAGCTGTCTATCCTGACATCTCCCTTGACCCCGTCGACAGAAAACAGTGTCGAAATCTTCTCTCCGGTCTTGTAACTGTACACCTCAATCGACTTCCCGTCGTCAGACAAGGCGGCAAAAGAGACTCCGTCATTAAGGGGTCGCATCTCCTTGACTCCCGCCGGAGAGGTGACGGAGGGAGAACAATAATCATCGGCAGTAAGAGCGGCCGACGAGCCGAGCGCCGAAAGGCACCCGACTCCGACAGCTATGAGATTTCGTTTGATTTTCATATGTACCGAATTTCAGAATAAGATTGAATCTCGTTGAACGAGATTTGTGTCTGTCAATAAGAGCGCGCGAACAGAACCCTGCGTGCAGAGGGACGTCCGGTGACCATGCAGACGCCGGGAGTCTGGTCTCCATCGAAGGGAATGCACCTGATAGTTGCCTTGGTCTCCTCTTTGATTCGCTCCTCTGTTTCGGGAGTTCCGTCCCAATGCGCAAGAATGAACACGCCATCCTCGATCTTTTCTTTGAACTCATCGTATGAATCCACGGTGACCGTGCGGTTCTCTCGGTTCTCAAGCGCACGTCTGAACAGACTCTCCTGAATATCGTCGAGTTCCTTCGCCACATGATCCACGATCCCCTCGAGCGGATACGTCTCCTTCTCAAGCGTGTCGCGGCGCATTACCTCGACTGTTCCCTGCTCCAGATCGCGCTGACCGATGGCAAGACGCACAGGCACACCTTTCACCTCATAATCGGCAAATTTGAATCCTGGACGGCGGTTGTCGGCATCATCATACTTGACACTTATGCCACGGCGACGGAACTCTGCAACGATCGGCTCAACCTTGGCCGAAATCTCCTTAAGCCCCTCGTCATTCTTGTAGATAGGCACGATGACGACCTGTATCGGTGCCAGCTTCGGAGGAAGCACGAGACCATTGTCATCACTGTGTGTCATGATCAAAGCACCCATGAGACGCGTAGACACGCCCCACGATGTGGCCCACACATATTCAGGCTCATTGTTGCGGTTCATGAACGTGACGTCAAACGCCTTGGCGAAATTCTGGCCGAGGAAGTGTGAGGTGCCGCTCTGGAGAGCCTTGCCGTCCTGCATCATGGCCTCGATTGTATACGTCTCAAGAGCACCGGCAAACCGCTCGTTTGCAGATTTGACACCCATTATGACAGGCACAGCCATGAAATTCTGCGCAAAGTCACTGTAGACATGGAGCATCTTTATTGCCTCTTTTTCCGCTTCCTCTCTGGTGGCATGGGCAGTGTGACCCTCCTGCCAGAGGAATTCTGCAGTACGCAGGAACATGCGTGTGCGCATCTCCCAGCGGAACACGTTGGCCCACTGGTTGACAAGAATAGGGAGATCGCGATACGAATGGATCCAGTTCTTGTAAGTGTTCCAGATTATGGTTTCCGAAGTCGGGCGTATGATTAGCTCCTCCTCAAGTTTTGCTGCAGGATCCACCACCACCCCGTTACCCTCGGGATCATTCTTCAGACGATAATGTGTGACAACAGCACACTCCTTTGCAAAACCCTCGACATGATCGGCCTCACGGCTCAGGAAGGATTTCGGTATAAGAAGGGGGAAGTAGGCATTCTGATGGCCTGTCTCCTTGAACATGTCGTCGAGCTGCCTCTGCATCTTCTCCCAAATGGCATAGCCGTAAGGTTTGATGACCATGCAGCCTCTGACGGCAGACTGCTCGGCAAGGTCAGCCTTGACAACAAGCTCGTTATACCATTGTGAATAATTGTCTGATCTTTTTGTGAAATTCTTAAGTTCTTTTGCCATAATTCTGAAACACTCGTTATTGTTTCGTCAGGAAAGCGTTTGTGCCCTGATGCATCAAACACGACTCCGGACATAGCCTCAACGGCATAATCTCTGCAAAGATATAAAAAATAAAGCAAACAAGCGTGCTGATTGACATGCAAATTGCACGCTTGCATGAATTGTTGTTCTTTCGGGTTGAAGATCCGCCCGGATTATCTGATTCTGTCGGCAGATCTCAGGGCACGCTGATCACGGCAAATGAGCCTGTAGGCCAAAAGATCGGCGACAAACGCTATCAGCGGAGCCACAACGGCAGATGACCAGCTCACGAAATAATCAGGCACCGCAAAATAACCGTAGGCCGCTGCCGAGCAGCAGACTGTAAAGATTATCAGCAGTTCGACGAGACAGACTGTCTTTTGCTTTCTGAGATTGCGATAAAGAAAAATGTTGATCAGCGGGAGTATGAAACTCAATACCGAAATCACAAACAATGGCCACGTACGAACGAAATACCCAGGCTCCATACCCTCGGGAGTCTCACCCTCTACATTGAAACCGATCGTTGTGAAGTCAAGAGTTACAAACTCACACTGCACCTGTCCGAGCGACATGAATGTGAAGCATGCCATCATGACTGCAGTTATAAGTAGCAAGACGGATTGCCAGCGCTGTATAACCATATTCCTATAGTTTAAATTATAAAACATTCTTTAACAAGAAGGGCCGCATAAGCGTTCCTTCCTGCAAAATTAATCAAATTTCAGCAAAATGGCACTTACTGCAAGATCAAAATTTTGAATATCGGAGCATTTTTGATAATTTAGCGGGAAGTTTCGGCCGGGATTTGATTTTCCCGCCGGGAAACACTGAATATTTCTTAAATGAAAAAGCCGGACAATACTGTAGAACAGTTCAAGAAAATTCGTGAAATATGCCGTGGCATCTATGAAAAGAAGATGCTTGACTACGGCACGTCATGGAGAATCATGCGCCCGTCGAGCATGACTGACCAGATATTTATCAAAGCCAGACGGATACGCTCGCTTGAAGAAAAAGGAGAAAGTCACGCGGCTGTCAACGAGGGCATAGAGCCTGAGTTCATCGGGATAATCAACTACTGCGCGATGGCACTCATACAGCTTGAGCTCGGGCCCGGCGACTCCCTCGACCCCAAAACCGCACTCGAGATGTATGACTGCAAGATCGATGCAGCCACCTCGCTGATGATGGACAAGAACCACGATTATGACGAGGCCTGGCGCGAAATGCGTGTCAGCAGTTTTACCGACATTATCCTCCAGAAACTCATGCGGACTAAAGAGATCGAGTCAAACCACGGCAAGACTCTGATATCCGAGGGTATCGACGCCAATTACATGGATATGATAAATTATGCTTTTTTCGCTCTCATCAAAATCAGATTCTAATAACAGAATCATTATCAGCTCAATCACATGGCTGTTCCGGATAATCACAGGCTCGGTCTTTATAGTTTCCGGATTCGTGAAAGCCATCGATCCTTGGGGTTCGCTATATAAATTCGAGGAATACACTGCGGCGATGGGGATGCCCGTGCTGCACGCTCTTCTTCTTGCCGGCGTGTTCGCTCTTTGCGCTCTTGAATTCATGATCGGAGTGTTCATGATAACCGGATGCTATAGAAAGTCATGCCCAATAATAGCGCTCATATTCATTGTGACCATGCTTGCGCTCACGCTGTGGATTGCCATATACGATCCCGTCAGCGACTGCGGATGCTTCGGAGACTTCATAATTCTTTCCAACTGGGCGACATTCTGGAAGAATGTGGTTCTGACGGGCATGATAATATGGCTTGTCAGGTATAACAGGAAAGCCATCACTGTCATCTCGCCTGCATTCCAGTGGATGGCATTTGTGCTCTCTCTCATTTTTGTCACAACAGTGTCGATACTCGGATATACACGACAGCCTCTCATCGACTTCAGACCCTATAAGACAGGCGGCCCGCTCGTCTCTATGGCAGACGATGAAGATGACAACACGGAGTCTGATTTCCGTTTCGTCTACGAGAAAGACGGGGAGCGGAAAGAATTCGGTGTCGATGATGAGCTTCCGTCAGAAGAAGATGGATGGAAATTTGTGGAGCGCATCGAAATCATGCCTGAGAAAACCGCACCTGGCAGCGGTGCTGATTCACGGTCATTCAGACTGTGGGACAAAGATGGAAACGAAGACATTACAGACGAGGCCGTGGCGCATGGAAAACTTCTATTGCTGCTTATCCCCGACCTGCCCGGAGTATCACCTGCCACAACATGGAAAATAAATGAACTGTACGACTGGGCGTCACGTCACGACACCGGAATGATAGCAGCCGTTTCGGGCACACCTGCCGAGGTCGAGGAATGGGAAGATCTCTCTATGCCTCAGTATGACATATATACGAGCGATGACACTGCGATCAAGGAGGTCGCACGCGGCAATCCGGCAGTCGTATATGTCGATGACAACCGGATAATATGGAAATCGACACTCGCCGCACTTGACATTGACCTTGTGTCGGAACAAGGGGATAGAGTCAAGCCGGAAGACCTTGCATCCGACAGCCACGCGGAACTGATGAATCTTGTCTATCTTTTCATAATATGCATGGCGGTTCCGCTGACACTGTCAATGCTGCCACGCATCAAGGATGCTTATACAACAAGGAAATCGCGCCGCAAAGACGCTATTCGTGATGATATGGTTCACCGCGGAGAATAGTCATAGCTCGGTAAATCTGCTCGACAAAAAACATCCTCACCATCTCATGGTTGAATGTCATGCGTGAAAGCGACAGCTTTGCATCCGCTCTTGCGTATACCTCTTCGGAAAAACCATAGGGACCTCCGACCACAAAGACTACCCTCTTTCGTCCTGATCCCATGAGTTTTTCCATATATGCGGCAAACTCGACAGAGCTATACTGCCGACCGCGTTCATCAAGAAGGATGACAAAATCTGCCGGGGAGATTTTCTCCAGAATCATAGAGCCCTCACGCTCTTTCTGCTGTTCTTCTGTCATGGCTCGTGTGGACCTGACATCAGGAAGTTCCAGAACATGAAAGGGCACATATCGGGTCAGACGCCTGGAATACTCGCTTATGCCGTCGGAGACAAAACCGATACGCGTCTTGCCAATAGTCATCAGAACAATGTCCATACGCCCTCTCAATCCTCACATCCGCACGGACATCTGCCGTCATTAATTTCCGATTCGCTGACCTGAGACTCTGTGATAATGCCGTCTGTCTTCCCTTCTATGTCGGTCAATGTCTCCTCGCCATTGATCGTCATAGCTACTGCCGGATTCACAAAAGCTTTCTGCATGGGGAAAGTCAGTGTGTATGTCCCCACTCCGTCAGCAAGGCCACACATCATCATGAGAGCATAGACCTCCTTGCCGTCGTTTATAAGTTTTGCAGACGTCACCATGACATTGTCGCCAGCTTCACGGTCCTCCATGACTATCTCAATCTTTCCATCCTTCTCTCCGATTGATTTGAGAGCGACTTCCGCCGACATGGAAGCAACTGAAAACATTGTTGCGCAAACAAGACAGCAGTTTCTTAAATTCTTCATATCTTATCGTTTGTTTTGCAATAAGACCCCTTTTGACATTTTTGTGAGATGGGATCTAATTTTATTCTATTATCGATAGACCCCCGGTTACGGAATCCATTATATATCCGGCCACACGGACATCAGCCGCCATGAGCGGATGATTGCGTATAAGGTCTACAGTCTCTCTTATCGCAGCGTCAGTGTCCTCAAATCCATGAAGCCACCCTGCGAGATCTATGCCGCAATGTTTCATTAGCGATATATGCTCTTCGCTGACACCGCGCTCCCGCATTTTATCGAGCATCTCCGAAGCATCCATTCCCTGAACGCCGCAGCCGGTGTGTCCGATCACCATTATCTCATTGACTCCTAACTCATAAACTGCAACGAGCAGCGACCTCATTGTAGAATCGAAGGGATTGGTGATCGTTCCCCCGGCATTCTTGATAATCTTCACATCACCGTTACGGATTCCGAGGGCTGCCGGAAGCAGCTCTACAAGACGTGTGTCCATGCAGGTCACTATGGCGATCTTCTTGTCAGGATACTTCGAGGTGACAAAACGCTCATACCCGTGTGACTTGACGAAATCTCTGTTATGGTTCAGTATTTCATCAATCATATCATTGATATTCTAAAAATTAGTGTTAAATTTGCATTACCATGCAGCCTCTATCAAGGAAGCATGCCGCATGACAATTGCAAAGATAACGTATTTTTTATTATCATACAAGTTGATTTGCGACTGCTGCGTGGCAAACCCGGATGAGAATAGTATATAACAGAATAATACCTTTCGGGCCGAGATTTCTGGCCATAAACCTGTTCGGCATAATTTTTGCAAAAGGTGAATGCGACAGTGTGACCATCAATCACGAAATGATACACACTGACCAGATGAAAGAGCTTTGCTATGTCTTCTTCTATCTTCTATATGTGATTGAATGGGCAGCAAGGTTTGTTATATACCGCGACTACATGAAAGCGTATCGTAGAATCTCATTTGAGACAGAAGCATACGCTCATCAGGACGATATGAATTATATTAAGGACAGAAAACACTTCGCGTTCCTTAGATACATTCGAATAAAGAAATAACAAGAATACAGAATGAGCAGAAAGATCATGATCTCACTCGCCGCCTTGATAATGATGATGACCATATCATCTTGCGGCGGGGGCAACAATGCTGAAAATGAAAAGCCCAAACAGAAAAGAGTGCTTGTGGCATATTTTTCCGCTACTGGAAAAACAAAAAAGGTCGCTGAAGACATAGCCAGGATATCCGGTGGAGACCTGCACGAGATTGTTCCTGCAAAACCATATTCGGCTGCCGACCTTGACTGGACCGATGAGAAAAGCCGCAGCTATGTCGAGATGCATGAATCAGACTCACTGCCTGAAACAACCGACAGCGTAGTCGACATTTCATCATATGACGTCATCTTTATCGGCTATCCCATATGGTGGGAGCAGGCTCCCCGAGTAATCAACTCATTCATTGACAAACAAGAACTCGGCAAAAGATACGTCATTCCTTTCGCTACATCAAATGGCTCTCAGATCGGAGAAAGTGTAGACAGCCTCAAAAGCCAATATCCGGGCATTTATTGGGACAGCGGCAAACTTCTTAATTCCGCTTCTGACGCCGGTCTGATCAAATGGATGAAAGGGTTCGGCATAAAGAGATAAAATAAGCATCAACCCCCCGCTCTAACATATTATCTGGTATGGGAATCTGAGACAATACGTCCTGACCGTGAAATCGGCCAGGACGTATTTATATTATACATGCAAATATATTACTCACGCAGTCGGCGTGTCAACGTATGAAATTTGTCCGTATAGGCGTTTCTCTGTCGGGGGAATCCTTTCCGACGCCGGCCTTAAGCAAAGCCGCGAGGTTATGTCCGATTGTACGCATGGTCTGCATGCCTTCTCCATCCTTGAGAACATCTCCGGGCTCGCGGCCAAATGCGAGATTCCAATACTGAGAAGTCACTATAGGCATACTGTATATTGCAAAATATTTGTTGATACGATCAACTGTCTGCACTGCTCCACCACGTCTGGCCACACCGACTGCAGCGGCCGGTTTATCCTTGAAATATCGGCCGAGCGAATAGAACAGACGATCCATAAGAGAACAGAGCGATCCATTGGGGCCTGCATAGTAAGTAGGCGAACCAAATACAAACCCGTCTACTCCGTTCTCAAGAATCTCTCTGATTTCGGCATAGACACCTTGATTAAACACGCATACTCCGGTATCGTAACACTTATAACAAGCGATACATCCGGGAACGGGCTTCGTACCGATATTTATGAATACCGTTTCGATACCCTCACTGTTAAGAACCTTTGCAACCTCTTCGAGCGCAAGCCTTGTGTTGCCGTCCGCATGAGGACTTCCGTTAACAAGCAATACTTTCATCTGATAGAAATTAAATATGACACATCAGATAAGAAACGAAAAAATATGTAAAGTTGTTTTATCACAAACGATTCCTGTAGATAAGAACAGTATCACCGAAGCATACACTGAAGCAAACACTGAAGCAAACACCGGGAGCGGCGGACCTCCGGGACGCCGACAGTAAAACCGTGCAGAAGAAGAAATAATAGTCTGGGAACTGCAGCTGTCGGCGTCCCGGAGGTCCGCCGCTCCCGGTCCGGTCGTATCAGTTGGGACGCGATTAATCGCGTCCGTACCGTCAAAAAAAAAGTCACGGATTTCTCCGTGACCTTCAAGGTGGCGATTACCTACTCTT